>JANLWV010000039.1:0-1930 GCA_031364765.1 Vicinamibacteria bacterium | reverse complement strand
AGGCCGTCGTACTCCGCAGCGCGGACCACCCGGCAGGTTTCTTCGAAGTCTTCGGCGTTCTCGCCCGGATAGCCCACAATCACGTCCGTGGTCAGGGCCAGGTCCTTTCGTTGGGCGCGAAGCAGGGCCAGCCGATCCAAGTACTCCTCAGCGGTGTAGCCACGGCGCATATCGGCGAGTATGCGGTTTGCGCCTGACTGCACGGGCAAGTGGAGGTACGGGGCCAGCCGGGGCAGTTCAGTAAAGCAACGGGCGAACTTTTCGTCGACGTGTTCGGGGTGAGATGTCGTAAATCGGAGCCGCCACAATCGCGCGTCCAGGTCGTGGACAAGGCGAAGGAGATCCGGAAAATCCACGTCCCCGAAGCGGTAGGCGTTCACGGTCTGTCCCAGCAACATGACCTCGTGGTAGCCCCGATCGATCAGACTACGCACCTCGCCCAGAATGCTCTCGGGCGAGCGGCAGACTTCCCGGCCGCGCGTTCGGGGCACGACGCAGAAGCTGCAGACATGGTTGCAGCCTTCGACGACCGTGACGTACGCCCTCGTCCTGCTGGAGTGCGCCACGAAATCGGGCGGGACGGCGAACGCATCGGCCTTCGTGTCGAGAGCCCATCTGCGATCGCCCGACTCCCTCGACTCGTTCAACAATCGCGGAAGGTCGCGCAGGTTGTGGGTACCGATCAGGATGTCCACGGCCGGGGCTCGCTTCAGAATCTCCATGCCTTGCAGCTGGGCCACACACCCCCCCACCGCGATCTTGAGCGCGGGGTTTTCTTTCTTGAGGCCCTTGTAGCGTCCGACCGCGTGAAATAACTTCTCCGCAGCGCGTTCGCGCACCGCGCAGGTGTTCACGAAGATGACATCGGCCCCCTGCGGCGCATCAACGCGCTCCATGCCCGCCGCCTCGAGAAGCCCAGCCGCCTTCTCCGAGTCGTTCACGTTCATCTGACAGCCGAAAGTCTCCATGAAGTACTTACCGTTCGTCATCGTGGTTCCCAAGCCTAGGTCCTGGTCGCACTTTCAAGACGCCTCACCCGGCCGATGAGATCTTCTGCGTTCTTTTCGGCCGAGCCCGTCACAACTTCCCCAGCGAGCATCCTCGCCACTTCCCGAACACGATTTCGGTCCGTGACCTCGCGGACCTCGGTGATGGTTCGCCCCCGCACCACGCGTTTCTCCACCACATAGTGGCGGTCAGCGAAGGCCGAGATCTGCGCCAGGTGGGTCACGCACAGGACCTGTCGTTCACGAGCCACCCGGGCAAGACGACGACCGACGGCCTCGGCCACCGCGCCGCCGATGCCGGCATCAACTTCGTCGAAGACGACGGCGCCGGAAGGATGGGCGTTCAAGAGTGACTGCAGCGCGAGAAGGGCCCGGGACAGCTCACCACCGGATGCGACTGACTTGAGCGGCTGCAACTCCTCGCCCGGATTCGCCGAGAGGAAAAACTCTCCGGTCTCGAGGCCGCGGGATTTCCAGTCGAAATCAGCAAGCAGCACTCGAGGTTCAAGACGAACTTCGAACCTGCACTGTGCCATGGCAAGATCTCCAAGTTCCTTGGCCACCGCCCTCTGAAGCTTCGTCGCCACCGCCCGGCGCTCCTTGGACAGCGCGACTGCGAATGCGGAGTACGCCGCCCACGCTGTGACCGAGATGCTGGACAGTCGTTTCTCCTCAGCCTCCGGATCGTCGATCGCCGCCAACCTGGCCACACAAGTGTCAAGAAAAATCATGATTTCATCGATACTTGAACCATACTTCTTCTTAAGGCGCTCGATGGTTGAGAGGCGTGATTCCACTTCGTCGATCCGGCCTGGCTGCGCGTCGAGAGACGATGCGTACCCGGCGAGTTCCGCCGACCAATCGCTGAAAACGGCCAGCACTTCGCCATGCCGACTGCGGGCCTCTCGGACCGCCTTTGGGTC
>JANLWV010000037.1:0-1715 GCA_031364765.1 Vicinamibacteria bacterium | reverse complement strand
GGGCCGTCGTCCGGGCCGATCGTCACGCTCCTCGCCGCGAACGATCCGCAGGTTCTCCAGTACGGTCCGGCCCGAACCTCGAACGGACAAAACAATCCGCTGGCCACGCGCATGCGGTTTGTTTTCCCCACCCGCGGCGAGGGCCAGGTTGAAGCCCCCGCAGTCAAGACGCTCGGGCTCAAGATCGGCAAGAAGATCAAGCTCATAAGGGGCTCCGAGCTGGAGTTGGCCGGGAGCGTCTTTAATCTGCTCAATGCTGGAAATTACTTCCAGTACAACTACTCCGGCGCCAACGAGACGTTTAACCCGAACTTCCTCCAGATGAGGAACCAGCAGGCGGCTCGAGGTTTCCAGGCGACGGCGGTTGTGCGGTTCTAGCGGAGCGCCACCTTCCGTCGATCGGTCCCACCCTTCTCGGAGACGACCTCGATCTCGACTTCCGCGGCCGGCGTGGCGCTCTTGACAATCCAGGAGGCGGTGGCGACATTCTGGCGCGGAGATGCGGCGGAAATGGCTCGTCGCCCGGGAATATTGCCAAGGGGAACCGAGGCCTGGCCATCCACGAGAGAAGCTCCCATGAGCTTGAGCGACGCTCGAACGGGCTTCGCAAGTTCGGCCACAATCGCCCGCTTCGTGATGTTCGTCGGCATGTAGCCGCCGTTCTCCACCACCACATCAACGCGGAAGAGCCCGCCGCCGAGAGATGTCGCCTTCGCTTCCTTGATGGAAACGATCGGTGAAACCATCGCCATCTCCGTGAACCAGGGAACCTTCATGGCAATCTCGGCCTCGAGCATCGACGGAGGCGGATTCTGCTGCGTGAACTTGCGACGCCATCCTCCAATCTCAACCTCGCCAAGTTGGGGATGCCTGAAGGCTTTCCAGGACGCGAAGCCCTGGCCCTTCAGTTCCTCGTCATTCCATTTGAGTCGCTCCGTCTCGGTCACTCGCTTATCGTTGTTGTAGTCCTTGCCAAAGCCGCCCCAGTGCTCCGGCACCCAGCCGAGGACGCCGAAATCGAAGTAGCCCCAGCTGATGAGCGTGCCATGCCGGGACGCGCCTTCGTCGGCGTAAGACTCTTCAGAAGGATGACCCGTGATAGCGGTGTACCGATCCGCATACTGCCGGACAATCTGAAGGTCTTCGGCCTCGTGGTTCTGGGCAGGTTCGGTGGAGGGTAGCCGATACAGAAAGCCTCCCGCGGTGTGGTTGTGAACGATACCGGTGATGTTCGGGTGCGCCACGATGAAGTCGAGGGAGGCTCGGGTTTCATTCTCCGAGAGCGGGAAGGCGCCCGCGCCATTCTGGAGATAGGGCAGGGCCCAGGTGCGCGGGAAGTTACGGTTCATGTCGATCCCGCCGACCCCGTCCTCGTTGAATGAACCATCACCGTCGTTATCGAGGCCCTCGGACAGCACCAGGTAGTACTCGCCTCCGCTTTCGCCCGGACCGCGCGGGACCATGATGCGAGGGTCATCCTTGGAGATCCTGAAAGTCCCGTTCGGACTCCTGACCCGCATCTGGGTGATCGCGCCGTCGCCATCTAGATCGTCGGCTTTGTCTTCGTCAAGAAGGCCGTCGTCATCCTCATCCCACGGCCGCACCGTCGAACGAAGGTTGTCGGGGTTCTTGAGGGCGTGGTCGGAACCGTCGGGATTGAACTTGGGCCGTAGATACAGGGTCCGGGTATCCAGTAGTTCGGTGATCGCGGGGTC
>JANLWV010000363.1:0-3075 GCA_031364765.1 Vicinamibacteria bacterium | reverse complement strand
GGTGGCGGTCGTCAACGCCGCTTTCGCGCGGAAGCACTTTGGAACGGAGAGCGCCATCTCTCGGAGATTCCGCACTGGTGACGGAAGCACGCCGCAGTTCGGTCCGTGGCGAACCATCGTCGGGGTGGTCACGACCGTCCGAATGCTGGGTCCGTTCAACAATAGAAACGTCGACGAAACGGGGTTCTATGTCCCGTTCTACTCCCTGGCCTTTGGTCCGGCGCCAGCGGAACCGGTCGCGAACCAATTCGCCACCGTTCTCGTGAAGCCGCGCGGCGGACAGAGCGCCGAGGCCGTGCTCCTCGATCTGCGACGTGAAGTGCGGAAGGTGGATCCGAATCTTCCCTTGTACTTCACCGGCACGCCGAAGTTCCACCTCGACGGCGCGATGGCCGTCAACCGAGTCACCGCGACACTGTTCAGCGCCCTGGGACTGGTGGCGATCATCCTGGCCGCGGTCGGGATCTACGGCGTGATGTCGTTCTCGGTGAGCCAGCGCACGGTGGAGTTTGGGGTTCGGATGGCGCTGGGAGCCGGCGGCTCGGGCATTCTGGCCATGGTGTTGAAGCAGGGCGCCCGCCAGGTCGCTCTGGGCTTGTTGCTCGGCCTCGCGCTGTCGCTCGGGATTGCGAACCTCGGCAAGGATGGCATCGCCAGCATGTTGTTCGGGGTCAGCGCGCTTGACCCGCCCACCTATGTCGCGGTGTTCGCGCTCGTGACCCTGATCTCGCTGTTCTCCGTGTTCGTGCCCGCGCAACGGGCGACCCGCGTGCGGCCGATGGAGGCGTTGCGGGCGGAGTAGGCGTCCGGCCTCGCCGTCGGCCGCTGCACTACCCGTGCGCGTGACGGTGACCGTGCCAGTGGCCGTGCGGGTGAGTGGCCCCGGGCCCCGTGCGCGGGCGTCGGCACGCGAAGCAGGAATCGTCCGCGGTAGGCCGCCGGAGCCCTCGGCGGGAGGCAGGGCAACGCCATCCGCGTCCCGCGCGGCGGCTGTAGGATTGCCGTCCCCTTTGGAGACCCTGATGACCCGACGACCCCTTGCCCTCCTTGCCGTGCTCTGCGCCAGCGTGGCTCTTGCCCAGGCTCCCGCGCCATCGCCCGCGGCCACACCCGCCAAGAGAGGGGCGGTGGGCAAACCGGCGGCCTCCGCATCTCCAGCGGGGTCGCCATCTCCAGAAGGGCCGAAAAAACCCGCGCTCACCAGTGAAACGTTCGGAGGTTTGAAGGCTCGGCTCATCGGACCGGCAGTCACATCCGGACGCGTGATGACGCTGGCCGTTCATCCGGACAACAACGGCATCATCTATGTCGGCAGCGCCTCGGGCGGCGTGTGGAAGACCGTTAATGGTGGTGCATCCTGGCAACCCATCTTTGACAAGGAAGGCTCGTTCTCGATCGGCTGGGTCACGCTCGATCCGAAGAACCCCAGCGTCGTCTGGGTGGGAACGGGCGAACGCAACTCGCAGCGTTCAGTCGCATATGGAGACGGCGTGTACAAATCGGAGGACGGAGGCAAGTCATGGAAGAACATGGGCCTCAAGAACTCCGAACACATCGGGCGCATCGTCGTTCATCCTGAAAACAGCGACATCGTCTACGTAGCCGCGCAAGGCCCGCTCTGGGCGCCGGGTGGAGATCGCGGTCTCTACAAGACCACCGACGGCGGTAAGACGTGGGAGCAGGTCCTCAAGATCAGTGAGAACACCGGGGTCACCGACGTCGTGGTGGATCCGCGAAATCCGAACATCGTGATCGCGTCGTCCTATCAGCGCCGCCGTACCTTCTTCACCCTCATCAATGGCGGCCCGGAGAGCGCCATCCACCGCAGCACGGATGGCGGCAAGACCTGGACGAAGGTCAACACCGGCCTTCCCAGTGAGGAACTCGGCCGCATCGGCTTGGCCATCGCTCCGACCGAGCCGGACTTCGTCTACGCGAACGTCGAGGCCGCGAACCGCAAGGGCGGGATCTATCGCAGCGCCGACAACGGCGTCACCTGGGAGAAGCGCGCCGACTACAACCAAGGCTCGATGTACTACGGCGACATCTTCGCCGATCCGGTGAACCCGCAGCGCGTCTACCTTCCCGATGTGATCTTTCAGGTCTCGGACGATGGGGCCAAGACGTTCAGGGCGCTTGGCCAGAGAGCCATGCACGTCGACAACCACATCATCTGGGTGAATCCGGAGAACGCGAATCACATGCTGGTCGGCAACGACGGCGGCCTGTATCGGAGTTTCGACGCAGGCGGCACCTGGGTGTTCTTCGAGAACCTCCCCTTGGCGCAGTTCTATGACGTCGATGTCGACGACTCCCAGCCGTTCTACAACGTCTACGGCGGCTTGCAGGACAACTACTCGCTGGGCGGACCCTCACGCACCCGGTCCGATCATGGAATCCTGAACGGGGACTGGTTCGTCACCAACGGCGGCGACGGTTTTGCCTCCCACGTCGATCCGTCCGACCCGAACATCATCTACGCCGAACTCCAGCACGGCGTGATCGTGCGGTACGACAAACGCACGGGTGAGCGTCAGGGTATTCAGCCCAAGGAGGAGAAGGGCGAGGCGCCTTCGCGCTGGAACTGGGATGCGCCATTCATCATCTCGCCGCACTCATCGTCGCGCCTTTACATGGGCTCGCAGCGTCTTTATCGCAGCGATGACCGCGGCTCTTCATGGAAGGCGCTTTCCGGCGATCTCACACGCCAGGTGGATCGAAACAGGATTCCTCTCATGGGCAAGTTGTGGGGCCCCGATGCCGTGGCGAAGAACACGTCCACTGCGCTCTATGGGAATCTGAGTGCTATCGCCGAGTCGCCGAGGAAGGAAGGTCTCCTTTACGCCGGCACGGACGACGGCCTGATTCAGGTCAGCGAAGACGGGGGAGCCACGTGGCGGAAGATCGAGTCTTTCCCGGGCGTGCCGAAAGACGCGTACGTGGCGCGCATCCGGGCCTCTCAGCACGACGCGAACACCGCGTACGTCGCGTTCGAGAACCATCAGAACGGCGATTTCCTGCCGTACCTCTTCAAGACCACGGATGCCGGCCGCACCTGGACCTCGATAACCGGCG
>JANLWV010000444.1:0-4237 GCA_031364765.1 Vicinamibacteria bacterium | reverse complement strand
GACCCCGTCAATCCCTTCGTACCGAAGGAACAGCGGGACTGGTTCGACGTGTTTGGGAGGAACAACGCCGCCCGCTTCGACGAGCGCGGCTTCGGATACTTCATCCGGGAACAGTACGACTCGTTCTATCCGGGGTACGGGGAGAGCTGGCCGATCTTCAATGGCGCCATCGGCATGACCTACGAACAGGCCTCGGCCCGCGCCCTCGCCTGGAAGCGTGACGACGGCCTGCTCCTCACTTACAAGGACGGCGTCCTGCATCACTTCACCGCCGCCATTCAGACCGCGCGCACCGCGGCGGAGAATCGCGAGAAGCTACTGCGTTACTACTCGAACTACCGGCTGTCCGCGGTGGATGAAGGGAAGAAGGGAACGCAGGAGTACGTGCTGATTGCCGGGGTCGACCCGTCCCGGGCGGAGAGACTGGCGCGACTTCTCGTGCGTCAGGGCGTCGACGTGCGGCAGACCACCGAAGCCGCCAAAGCCGGCATCCGAAACATTCCCTCAGGTTCCTATCTTGTTTCGGCCGCTCAGCCGACAGGCCGGCTCATCCGCAACCTGCTGGACGTGAACGTCGATCAGGACGAGGCGTTTGTGAAGAAGCAGGACGAGCGGAGGAAGAAGCGTCAGGGCGATCAGATCTACGACGTGACCGCGTGGAGCCTGCCGATCGCCTTCGATGTGGAATGTCTGCCGTCGGCACTTCCGGTCGCGGTGAAGGCTCAGGCTCTTGCCGGCGTCGCGGTTTCGCCTGCCTCCACGCTGCCCACGGCCAGGGTCGCGTATCTCCTGCCCTGGGGTTTCAATTCCGCGGCTGCCGTGGCCGAGGCGCTACAGGCCGGGCTTCGCGTGCGTGTGGCGGGCGACATCATCAAGCTGAACGGAGCGACCTTCCCCACCGGCACCGCCATCTTCCGCACCTCCGAGAACGCCGACCTCGCGGCGCGGCTTGGAGCCATCGCGGCCAAGCATGGTGTGAGCCCGGTGGGAACGGACACCGCCTTCGCCGATGCGGGCGGGATCTCGCTCGGCAGCGGCGAGGTGGCGAACATGAAGAGCCCGCGCGTTCTGCTCATGTGGGATACGCCGACGTCGAGCCTCTCGGCCGGCTGGGCGCGCTTCGCCCTGGAGCGCCGCATTGGCGTGCGCACCACCGCGGTGCGGACGAACTCGTTCCGCCGCGCGAATCTCGCGGACTTCGACGTCGTGGTTTTGCCCTCCGGAGACTATTCAACCCTCGGCGACGAGGGCGTGAAGCGGCTGAAGGACTTCGCGCGTTCGGGAGGCACGGTGGTGACTCTGGGCGAGGCCTCTCGCTGGGCCGCGAAGGAGAAGGTGGCTCTCATCGACACGCGCACGGAGAACCGGGACGGCACGCCGGAGAAGGAGGTTCCGGCCGCTGACGCGGACAAGGAAAAAGACAAGAAGAAGCCTGACGCCACCAAGCCCTTTGACTACGAGAAAGCGGTCCAGCCCGAGCGCGAGTCGCCGGAGAACACGCCCGGAGCGTATGTCCGCGTAAGTCTCGACCCCGAGCATTGGATGTCCGCCGGAACGGACTTCGAGATGGGCGTTCTCGTCGAGAGCCGGCGCATCTTCACGCCGATCGCCCTCGACAAGGGCACGAACGTCGGGGTTTACGCGAAGAAGGACAAGCTCCGCATGTCGGGACTGGTCTGGGACGAGGCGCAAACGGCACTCACTCAGAAGGCGTATCTGATCCATCAGACGTTGGGAGCAGGTCACATCATTGCCTTCGCCGAAGAGCCGAACTACCGCGCCTACACCGAAGGCACGATGCTCCTCTTCGCGAACGCGGTACTGCTGGGCCCGGCGTTTTAGGGCAGCTCCTGGGAATCCCCCAGCCTTCGCTGGGGCGCGCGCGCTTGACTTCTTGGCCTCCAGGCACCCAAACTCCGCCCACGTCTCGTCCCGAGCCCCTGCGCGTGTTTCAGCTGGAATGGGTGGCTGGCATGGCCGGAACACGGACATCGAATATCCAGAGGTCAGAACATGTTCTATCCGCCCCGCGTGCGCCGTCGGGTCGTAGCAGTTCTGCTGTATACATTCGGAATCCATTCGGTCGCACCGCTGTCGTTGTCCGCGACGCGCTCCGCCGCTATGGCCACCGCGGCCGTCGCGATGGCCCGGCGCGCGGACTCGCAGACCCTGCCCTCCTGCGACGCCGCCCTCATTTCGCGGCAGGCCCCGACCGGGGCGCTCGCCACAACGCGGCTCTGGCCCGCGAACCATTCGTTCGTCAACGTGGGATTTTCTTCCAGCCCGGGCCCCGCGTGTCTCGGAATCGCCGGTCTCCGGGTGCGGGTCTGGTCCGACGAGCCGGAGGAAGACCAGACCGGGGATGGGAACCACGCGCCGGATGCGGTGGCTTTGGCCGGCTCTCGCCTGGACCTTCGGGCCGAGAGGAAAGGCAACGGGGACGGCCGGGTCTATCTGATACTGACGACGGCGACGTCGGCGTCTGGCGTATCCAACACGACCTGCTCGGCCGTGGGGGTCTCGAAAAGCCAGGCCAAGACACACCGCGATTCTCTGGACGCACAGTTGACGGGCGCCCTCTTCTACTGTTCAGCAAGCGGCTCGGCGCCGTCAGGGTTCTATCCGCTTCTCGACGTCCCCTGGGGCTCAGTTCCCATTAACCAGGCGCCCCAGGTATCTGCGGGAGCCGACCAGACGATCGCCTACGGAAGTATCGCGTCCTTGCAGGGAGCGACCGAAGACGATGGCCTTCCCGGGGGAATCCTGACCACTCACTGGACGGTTGTCTCCGGTCCGGGTGCTGTGGGCTTCAGTGC
This sequence comes from Vicinamibacteria bacterium, assembly GCA_031364765.1. Lineage (GTDB taxonomy): Bacteria > Acidobacteriota > Vicinamibacteria > Fen-336 > JAGNNV01 > JAGNNV01. The sequence goes on along the minus strand of JANLWV010000444.1, from coordinate 1,421 downwards.
CCCGTCACAGTTCTCGACGTCCGCCACCTTTTCCGCAAGCGGCGGCTACACGCTGCGCCTGACCGCAAGCGACGGAACGCTTTCTGCGAGTGATGACGTGACCGTGCTGGTGGGTCCGCAGAACCTGCGGCCGACGTCGAACGCCGGCCCCGACCAGGCCGTGGTTCTCCCGGCCAATTCCGTGACCCTGAACGGTTCGGTGGCCGATGATGGTCTGCCCTCCGGGTCGTTGACCGCCTCGTGGAGTGTGGTGAGCGGTCCTGGAGCAGTGGCGTTTACAGCACCCGCCTCAGCCACGACCAAGGCGACTTTCGATACGGCCGGCACATACATCCTTCGACTGACCGCCAGCGACGGCGCCCTGGCGGCGAGCGATGACGTTCAGGTGGTCATCCACCTCCCTGCGAACGCGCCGCCCACTGTCAGTGCTGGCCCCGACCTTGCCCTCACCCTGCCCGCGGTGACGACGACGCTCCGGGGTTCTGTGGCCGATGACGGCCAGCCCTCCGGGGTTCTGACGAGTCTCTGGACGCAGGTTTCCGGGCCCGGCGGCGCGGTGATCGCGAGCCCATCAAGCCCGTCCACGGGTTTGTCGGTGGCGGAGGCGGGTGCTTACGTGTTTCGCCTCAGCGCCACCGATGGCGTTCTGAGCGCTTCTGATGACTTGACGCTCCTGGTGAGCGCGGCGCCGAATGACCCGCCAACGACGGATGCGGGACCGGATGTGGTGATCCAGCAGCCCGCGGACACCGGGACTCTCACGGGTTCCGCGACCGACGACGGGGAGCCCTCAGGTTCGCTCACGTACACCTGGACTCAGGTGTCGGGTCCGGGGAGCGTTGTGTTTGGGGAGGCCAACTCGCCCCTGACCACGGTGCAGACGATCATCCCCGGCGCCTACGTCCTCCGCCTGACCGTGAGCGATGGCGCCCTCACTGCGTCCGATGACGTCGCGCTGACCGTGTTGCCCGAACCGCCCGCGACCTTCACGATCGACGACGTCACGGTTGACGAGGAGAACTCCGGGCGTCATGCCGTGACTACGATTGTGCGTCTGTCGCGTCCTCTTGCGGTCGAAGCTCGCGTCGACTTCGTGACCGCGCCGGGTACGGCCTTGGAGGGGTGCGACTACGAGGTGGCGTTTGGCACCCTGGTCTTCCCGCCCGGGGTCACGGAGGCGCCGGTCGCGGCCTTCGTAAATGGAGAGATCGCCGTCGAAGACGATGAAACCTTCGAGATCCGCCTCGGCAACCCCAGGGTCGCGAACCAGGGGACCGGCACCGGAGCCGTCGTCGCCGACGTGTCGGGCCTGGTCACGCTCACCAATGACGACATCCTCAACGTTGCTCCGGTGCGGCCAGCAGGCCGGACTCCAGCCCAGGGCAGCCTGGATCAGCCTCTGGCCACCACGCTCAGCTTTG
>JANLWV010000422.1:0-10846 GCA_031364765.1 Vicinamibacteria bacterium | reverse complement strand
GCAGCGCCGAACAGGGCGGCGGTGTAGTCGGAACCGCCGCGACCGAGCGTGGTGGTCTCGCCCGACTCGGTGGACCCGATGAACCCGGTGACCACCGGCAAGCCCGCTTCATCCTTCCACCACTGGCGAATCCGGTCATACGTCTTCTCCGGATCCACGCGGGCCGAGCCGAAGTTCTTGTCGGTTGTCACCAGGGGACGAGCGTCGCACGCGGTCGCCTTTTGACCTTCCCCACGAAACGCCGCCGCGACCACCAGGGCCGACATACGCTCGCCAAAGCTCACGATGCTGTCGAGCGAGCGGGGTGTGCATTCGCGTACCAGAGAGACGCCATGGAGTTTTTCGCGCAGATCGTCCGCCGCCTGCTGCACCAGAAGCAGGATTTCCGCCCGCTCTTCAGGTGCGGCGAGTTCGAGGACCGCATCGACGTGGCGTTTCGCGATGCTCTCCAGCTCGGCGCGCCATTCGAGTCCCTTCACCGCTTTCTGCGAGGTCTCAATCAGCGCGTTGGTGACGCCGCCGAACGCCGACACCACCACGATGAGTCGATCTTCGGCCGAGGCTTCCCGAACGAGGCGCAGCACCCCTCGAACGCGGTCGACCGCGCCGACCGATGTGCCCCCGAACTTCATGACTCTCATGGCCTTCTGGAAACTCCGCAGGTCCGTGAGTTTACGGCAGGGCTCCTCAGGCCCTGGGGAAAGCAGGTCTCGGGTCTGCTTGGGACCAAGCGGCGAGGATCGCTACCATTCGAGTGCCCACATGACCCCCGCTCCTGAAGCTGACTTCTCCCTCCACCTCAACTGGCAGGGCGGGCAACGCTTTCATGGCACCTCGGGGGGTGTCTCGATGACCCTGGACGGCAAGCGCGAGGCTGGACCCTCGCCGGTCCAGGCCGTGGCTTTCGCCCTGGCCTCTTGCATGGCCATCGACGTGGTCGATGTGATCGAGAAGGGACGCCTTCCTCTGAAGGCCCTCTCCTGCGATCTGCGCGCTTTCCGCGCCGAAAACACCCCAAGGCGAATCACCGGCATCGAACTTCACTTCCTGGTCACGGGCGAGGTCCCAAAGGACCGAGTGGCCCGGGCCATTGAGCTTTCGCGCGAGAAGTACTGTTCGGTCTGGCACTCGCTCAACCCGACGATCGATTTCAAGACTAGTTTCGCCGTGAATCCGTGACGTTTCTGTATCCCAAAGAACTCGAGTCCTGGGGATATTCGGAAGCCTGGCACCAACGGTTCGAGGGCGCCGCACCCGAAGGGTCCTACCCCGCGCGCGTGGTCCGCGACCATCGCGGTTACTTCCGAGTCCACGCCGGTAAAGGCGAACTCATCGCCACCACCGCGGGGCGGCTGAAGCACAACGCGCAGCATGCCTCAGACCTTCCGGCAGTTGGCGATTTTGTGGCCCTCAAGGAAGTGCGGGACGATGTCCACAAACACGGTCGCGGCGTCATTCAGCTGGTGCTGCCGCGCACGACCGCCTTCAAGCGCAAAGCGGCCGGGCACCTCACCGAGGAACAGATCGTGGCCTCAAACATCGACACGGTGTTCATCGTGTGTGGCCTCGACTCCGACTACTCCCCGAGACGCGTCGAGCGGTACCTGATTCTGGCCCGCGAGAGCGGGGCCATGGCCGTGGTTCTACTCAACAAGTCCGATAAGTGCGCCGACCCGAAAAAGCCGATGGACGAAGTGGCGGTGATCGCGGGAGAAACCACACCCGTGCGCCTGATCGCGGCCAAACCGCGGATCGGCCTCGAGGTCCTTCAAACCTACCTGGGTGCGGGGAAGACCATCGCGTTCCTGGGATCCTCAGGAGCCGGCAAGTCGACCCTCATCAACGCCCTGCTCGGCGAGGAACGCCAGGCGACACGCGAGGTGCGCGAAGCCGACTCCCGAGGCAGGCACACCACCACCGAGCGTCAGATGTTCCGGCTGGTGGGCGGCGCTCTCGCCATCGACACGCCGGGCATGCGTGAGCTGCAGCTCTGGTCGAGCGCCGAGGACATCGTGGGCGCCTTCGCGGATATCGAGTCTCTGTCGGAGCGCTGCCGGTTTCGTGACTGCACTCATCAGATGGAACCGTTATGCGCAGTGCGGGGCGCGGCCGAAAGCGGAGAACTCAACGCCGAGCGGTACGCCCATTTCTCGAAACTGCGCGGTGAGGCGACCGCCGTCTCCCAACTCCGAGACGTGAAACTGCGAATCGAGAAGAAGGCGTCCGATCGCATGGGCAGCAAAGCCATGAAGAAGCATCAGCCCCGCACCTAAGAAGGGCAAAAGGGAGCCGCTGCTTCTGATCAATCATCTGAACGCGATATCGTCACCCTGTCTTCATGAAGTTCAGCAGGATCCACGCCGGTTTGGCGCTTCTCTTCGGCGCCCTGATCGTGTACGCCTGCGGCGGTGCGTCCACACCCGACGGACCGACGACGGTACCCACCCCCGCTCCCACCCCTAACTTCCCGGTCATCATCGCGGCGGGCGACATCTCCTGCGATAGCGCGACTCCTCAGCTTCCGTGCAAATCCAAGGAGACCTCCAACGTCCTCATGGGCGAGCGGGCCCTTCGCTCCGCCGTCGTGGTCCTGCCTCTCGGAGACCTCCAGTACGAGGACGGGACGCTCGCTGAGTTCAGGAAGAACTATCACACCACGTGGGGCCGGTTGAATGACACCGCCCACCCCGTGCCGGGGAATCACGAGTACGACACGCGGAGCGCCACCGGGTATTTCGACTACTTCGCGAGCATGGGGGTAGCGGTGGGCGGTCGGACCGAAGGCTGGTACTCGTACAACGTGGGCGACTGGCACTTCGTGGCCTTGAACAGCAACTGCGCCTTCGTCGGTGGGTGTGGCGGCGGGTCCGCCCAGTACCGGTGGCTTCAAGCCGACCTTACGACCAGCCGCCAGAAGTGCACCGTTGCCTACATGCATCACCCATTCCAGGCTTCAGGACCGAATGGCAGCACCGCGGCCCTCTTGCCCTTCATGCGGCTGCTCCACGAGAACAACGCCGAGCTTGTCCTCTCGGGCCACGAGCACTCCTACGAACGCTTCCATCCGATCACGCCTGACCTGGTGCCTGATCCGGCGAAGGGTCTTCGGCTCTTCGTCGTCGGCACCGGAGGCCGCGACCTCACGGGTTTCGTGCGCGCTCCCTTCGCCCACTCGGCCTTCCGAAACAACGAAAACTTCGGCGCGCTTCGCATCGTCATGCAAGACGCCGCCTACGACTGGGCCTTCGTCAACACCGCAGGCATCGTGATCGACAGCGGCTCGGGCGTCTGTTTCTAGCGCTCGGACCCTGAGCGAAGCCGAAGGGTTCTGAGGTGGCTTCGGCTGCGCTCAGCCACCGGAGCGGCTTTCTACCGTCCAGGCCCGGACGCCCTACCGTGGTTCGGTTTAATGCCCGAACGTCCGGCAGCGGAGGGAGCCCACGCACGGTTTGTCGGGTTCGACGATGCAGGGCGAGCCCAAAACACCACCCGTCACGGTCAGGATGTACAGAGATGGGTGAAGGGGGTCAACGGACGGCGATGGCATCGGCGTTTCCGGCGACGCACCCTCGGCGCGCGCCTTCTTCAAACTGGTAAGAACGTCGCGGGCTATCGCGTCAATTTTTGCGTCTTCCATATCGTTGCTTTCGTTTCGTGTGAAGCCGCCTCGCTCAGGCGGGCGGGTTCGGAACCGCGGGCGGCCCGAAATCGATTTCATCGATCACGCCGAGGATCGCCGCATCGATCCCGGCCGTCCCGCGTCCCAGGATCTGCTGCGCGGTGCGGCCATCCTGGGTATACAAGACCCGATCCCTGGGTCCGGCGCTCATTCGATCGATAGCGATGATCGGCGTTCCTTTGGAGGCCCCGGAGAGCTCCAGGGGTTGAACCAGGAGGAGCTTCTCGCCGTCGAGCTTGAGGTTCTTCTTGGTGGCCACGATGTTTCCGATGACGCGCCCGATCAACATGGCATCAAACCTCGACGTGGACCAGATCGACAATGCCCACGATGGTGGCGTCGGTGGGGACCTCGAGCGGCGCAAAGGGATTCGACGCTTCCTTGGACTTCACCCAGAAGACCCGTTCACCGGGACCCGCCCCCATGGCGTCGGTCGCGATCAGAGTCTTGCCCGTGGATGCGCCGTCCGGCTTGATCGGCTGAATGACGAGAAGGTTGATCCCCTGGAGCCGCTCATCCTTTCTGCTGGCCACCAGCGTTCCGCAAACGATCCCAAGCTGCATCGAAATCAGCCTTTGGACGCGGGCTTCGAGAGTTCAACCTGATCGACGACGCCGATGATGGCGGCGTCGACAGGTGAATCCTTCATCCCCTGGGCGAGCCGCGCCGACGAGCCGCTCACCAGAAGCACCCGATCTCCCAGGCCCGCGTCGACGGTGTCGACCGCCACCACGTAGCCCTGTTCTTCCTTGAAGGAGGGGTCCATGATGCGCACCACAAGGAGCTTCGCCCCTACCAGACGTTCGTCCTTGCGGGTGGCGACCAGTGTGCCGACAACTCGACCGACCTGCATCGATTCCTGCTGCTTCCTCGCTGAATCAGCGGCGCGAGGCCCGACCTCAGGCCACGCGCCTCAGATTCACTTTCCGGCTTTGCCGATCGCGAAGATGCCTTCGAGATTGTCGTGCGGACGCGGAATGACGTGAACGGAGACCAGTTCGCCAACACGACGCGCAGCCGCCGCACCCGCGTCGGTGGCGGCTTTCACCGCCGCGACATCGCCCCGGACCATGACGGTCACGTATCCGGAACCGATTTTCTCCCAGCCCACGATTGTGACCTTCGCGGCCTTGACCATCGCGTCTGAGGCCTCAACCAGGGCCACAAAACCGCGGGTCTCGATCATTCCAAGTGCTTCACCCATCTGAATTCTCCTTTGTACGGCACTTTTCGGCCGGTTTTTCGTCTCGCGACAGATATCTACTGTCTTTTATGCGGGCCGCCCAAGTCAAGCGGGAACTTACGAAATAATCTCTTCCGACTGTGAGCCAGAAGACCCTTCCCGAAAAAACGCGCGGTTCCCTCTCGATGAAGTCCGTCTCAAAGAGACGCGGCTCCGTCGCGGTGCTTGAGAACGTGAGCCTGGACGTCCGACCCGGCGAGTTCGTGACGTTGCTTGGCCCCTCGGGTTGTGGCAAGACCTCACTGCTCCGCCTGGTGGCGGGTCTCGACGAGGTCGACTCCGGCGAAATCTCGATCTCCGGCGCGGACGTCACTACGATGGGGGCCCATCTGCGGCCGGTTCACACCGTTTTTCAGAGCTACGCTCTCTTCCCCCATCTTTCGGTCTTCGAGAACGTGGCGTTTGGCCTGCGGATTCGCGACTACCCCGAAGCCGAGATCAGATCGCGCGTTTCCAAGGTTCTATCCGCCGTTCACCTCGAAGGCTTCGACTCGCGCCCGCCCGCCGAAATCTCGGGCGGCCAGGGACAGCGGGTGGCGCTCGCCCGCGCGCTGGTCCTTGAGCCGGACATCCTGCTGCTCGACGAACCGCTCGCCGCGCTCGACGCCCAGCTCCGGTCCGCCATGAGGTCGGAACTGGTCCTGCTCCAGCGTTCCCTGGGCATCACGTTCGTCCTGGTCACCCACGACCTCGAAGAGGCGATTGAGTGCTCGTCGAGAATCGCGGTGATGCGCGAGGGTCAAATCGCGCAATATGACGAGCCCGAGGAGATTTTCGAGAGACCGACGAGCGTCTACGTGGCCCGACTGGTCGGCATGGAGAACATCCTGGACGGGCGCGTGGTCGCGAAGACCGAGGGCGGCGTTCGGATCGATCTGGGGTTTGCCCAAATCGAGCTCCCCATCGCTCCCTCGGAAACCGACCTGAGAATCGGGCTGCACGGAGAACACATCAGGCTGTCTCGAGCCGGCGGGGGCCTCAGCGGGACCCTCACCGACGTGCGCTATCTGGGGGAGGCCACACGCTGCCAGGTTCGCGTGGGCGAGGCAACCCTCATCGCCAATGTGTCGCCTCGAGAGCTGGTCCGAGCGGGAGACACCGTCTCCCTCGACATCGATCCCTTGTCCTGGATAGCACTCACATCATGAAGGCCTCGCGACTCCTGGCCCCGGCCATCGCGACCATCGCTCTTCTGTTCGTGGTTCCTCAGCTGATGCTGCTTAGGCACACGGGCGACGGATCGGTATGGCTTCGGCTGATCGATCCGCTCTACGCCGCAATCTTCTGGCGCAGCGTGCTGATGGCCCTCGGCACGATGATCGCGACGCTGCTGGTGGGCTTTCCGGTGGCCTGGGCGCTCGTTCGGGCCGTGCCGGAACGCTTTCGTGGTCCCCTCCTTCTGCTGGTGACCCTCCCTCTGTGGACCTCGGTGCTGGTGAAGCTTTACGCCTGGGTCTTTCTGCTGCGTTCGGGAGGTCTGCTCTCACAGTGGCTCACGTTCTTCGGATCGGAGTCGCCCAGCCTTCTGTACACCACGACGGCCGTCGCCATCGGCCAGCTCTACGTGGAACTGCCGTACATGATTCTCCCGATCTACGCCTCATTGGAGAGAGTCGACTCTTCGCTGATCGACGCCGCGCGGGATCTCGGCGCGACGCCCACCCAAGCCCTCTCCCGGGTGGTCATTCCGATCGCGGCTCCGGGAATCATCGCCGGTTGCGTGCTCGTTTTCGTGCCTTCACTCGGCTCGGTTCTGGTGCCCGACCTGCTCGGCGGCGCCAAGACGGCCTGGGTGGGCACCCTGATCACGAGTCAATTCGGCGCGGCCCGCGACCCGGCCTTCGGCTCGGCCCTGGCCTTCACCCTGAGCGTTATGACCCTCGGCGCGTTCTTCGTCTTTCGACGTTTCCTAAGCAAGGCCCAGGAATGAAGCGGCTACAGGCTCTTCTCCTCGCCACCCTGCTGTTCCTCCACCTGCCCGTCCTGGCCCTGGCTTTTTTCTCGTTCTCGCGCTCACGCCTTTCCGCCGCGTTCGATGGACCGAGCCTGGTCTGGTACCAGAAGCTCCTGAGCAACGGACCCCTGATGCGGGCGATGGAGAACTCGCTCATCGTGGGGACGCTCGCCACTCTCATCGTTCTTACCCTCGCGACGGCCGCGGCACTCGGGTCCCGGGCGGCCACCCATCGGGGTGGCCAGCTCTCGGTGACCGTTTTCCTCCTGCCCCTGGTGACGCCGGAGGTCGTATTCGGGGCCTCCCTCCTTGCCTTCTTCTCCGGCTTCCTTGTTCCCCTCGGCCTCGGAACCGTGGTTCTGGCTCACGTGATCTTCTCGCTGTCCTTCGCGTTCTTCGTGATCCGCGCCCGCGCCCAGGCCCTGCCCGAGGACGTCGAAGAAGCCGCCCGCGATCTCGGGGCCACGCCCGCGCAGGTGTTTCGCCGGGTCACCCTGCCGTTGCTGACGCCGGGGCTCGTGGCCGCCGGTCTTCTCACTTTCTCTCTCTCCATCGACGACTACGTGGTGACCTCGTTCGTGGCCGGGGCGGGGGCGACCACCCTGCCGGTGTACATCTACTCCCTCCTCAAGAGCTCTCTCTCGCCGGAAATCGCCGCGGCCTCGACCCTCCTCCTCGCCGCCACCACACTCTTGCTCTTGGCCACGGCGCTCGTCGAGTCGAGGCCCCATCTGTCCATGGCCGTGGTGGCGGCCGGTCTGACCATACTGATTGCGCCGGTGGTCCTGGCCCGAGCGCAGCGCCAGGGAACGAGGGAACTGAATCTCTACCTCTGGTCGAACTACATCGCACCCGAGACCATCCGAAAGTTCGAGGAGCGCACCGGGGCGAGGGTCAATCTCGATGTCTACGACTCGGCCGAAGCGCTCCTGTCAAAAATGCTCGCGGGGAACCCGGGCTACGACGTCATCTGCCCCCCGACTTATACCCTCCCGCCGCTGATTCGCGCCGGGGTTCTTCTCGAGCTGGATCGCGATCGCCTGACCCACCTGAGCCACACCGCCCCGGAGTTCATCGGTCAAAACTGGGACCGGGAGAACCGGTACTCCATTCCCTACCTCTGGGGCGTGACCGGCATCGCTTCCGACTCTCGTCGCGTGCCGAGAGTCGACTCCTGGAACGCGTTGCTCGATCCGTCGTGGAGGGGCAAGATCCTGATGCTCGACGACGCCCGGGAAGCGATCGCTTTCGGCGCGCTCCTCCTGGGCCTCGACCCCAACACGCGCGACCCCGCCGCCCTGGCCCGAATCCGGAAAATCCTGATCGACCAGAAGCCTCTGGTTCGGGCTTACGACTCGGCGAGCTTCGACGACGCCATCCTGTCGGGCGAGGTGGCTCTCGCTCAGTCGTGGTCGGGCCAGATCGCCAAGATCATGAAAGAGGCGCCCTGGGTTCGTTTCACGATCCCGCGCGAAGGGGCAATGGTGTTCGTGGACAATCTCGCCATTCCCAGAAACGCTCCGCACCGGGACCTCGCTCATGAGTTCCTTGATTTCGTCATGGAGCCCGAGATCGCCGCCGAGATCTGCCTGACCACGGGGTATTCGACGCCATCAAAGGCGGGTCGCGACCTCCTCCCGAGAGCCGTCCAGGACAACCAGGCTATGTTCCCGAGCGAGGCTTCGATGAAACAGCTGCGAGGGTTCGAGGACCTGGGGGATGCCGCCGCCCGTCACGACCGACTGTGGACCGAAGTGAAATCAGGGCGATGATCGACGGCCGACTGGACTGATCGATTGGATATATCGCTCCCCGCGGAGTTGCGCTGCCCGGTGCACCATGCGGCTTTTTTGGCGGGCCCCTTCCCGGCGAATGACGAAGCCGAGATACGCGGCGCCTGCGGGTGTGTGTTCGCAGTCTCTAAGGGCATCCCGCGCTTTGTTCAGGACGCCGGTTACGCCCGCGCCTTCGGGCTCCAGTGGAACGCTTTCCAAAAGACCCAGCTTGATTCCTACACCGGAGTTCCCATTTCGCGAGACCGCCTCACCCGGTGCGTTGGAGGTTCGCTCGAGGAACTGCGCGGAGCGAGCGTGCTCGAGGTGGGATGCGGCGCCGGACGATTCACGGAAATCCTGCTCGACGCGGGAGCCCGCGTGTTCGCCTGCGACTTGTCGGGGGCGGTCGAGGCCAACCTCGCGAACTGCGGCGGGGCCCCGGGCTACTTTGTGTGTCAGGCCGACGTCTTGTCCCTGCCCGTGGCGACCGGGGCTTTTGACTTCGTGATCGCCCTGGGGATGATTCAACACACACCCTCCCCCGAAGCCACCATCGCCGCCCTCGCCGTGGCCGTGCGGCCGGGAGGCCACTTGGTTCTCGATCACTACCGAACTCGTAGCCCCCCGATGCGCTGGCTCTCTCCGCTGACGCCGCGTGCCCTCCTCCGACGGATCCTGCTCCGACTGCCACCCCCGCTCGCCTTCCGCGCCACCGGGTTCATGGTTCGCGCCCTGCTGCCCGTCCATCGACTGCTTTGGCGGCGCGGGGTCGTGATCGACGGGGTCCGGGCGGTCTGGCGTCGGGTGTCCCCGGTTTTCGACTACTACGACTCGTATCCGGAACTTGGAAGGGGTCTTGCCGAGTGGGCTTTGCTCGACACCCACGACGGCCTGACCGACTACTACAAACATTTCCGTACGCCCGGCGAAATCGCCGCTGCGCTGACCGCCGCCCGACTCGAGGTTCTCCATTCACGCCCCGGTGGGAATGGCGTCGAGGCGCGCGCGCGACGCCCATCCGGAAGTGCCGACTCGCGAGCCTATGCTTCCCTGGGCCAGGGAGGGCCCGCTTGATGCGCCACGTGGCCTTCCTGAGAGCCATCAACGTGGGGGGGCGCGTGGTGAAGATGGATGTCCTGCGCGCGCTCTTCACCGGCCTCGGCTTCACCAAAGTGGAGACGTTCATCGCCAGCGGAAACGTGATCTTCGAGTCTCGATCAAAGGACATCGGCGGCTTGGAGCGGAAACTCGAACCGGTCCTTCAGCGGGCCCTGGGTTACGAGGTCTCGACCTTCATCAGAACCATCGCGGAGGTTTCCAGAATCGCCCGTTATCAGCCGTTCACTCCCTCCGCCATCGCCTCGGCGGCCGCCCTGAACGTGGGCCTCCTCAAGGAACCGTTGAAGCCGTCGATGGTTGAAGCGCTTGCCCGCCTCAAGACCGACAACGACGATTTCCACGCAAACGGCTGCGAGCTCTACTGGATCTGCAAGGAGAGACAGAGCGAATCGAAGATCTCAAACGCGGTCTTCGAGAGAACGCTGAAGATCAGGGCCACGTTCCGCGGCATGAAGACGATGGAAAGGCTCGCCGCGAAGTATCCGTCCTGAGATCGCTAGTTCGTGACCGTGATGGTCAGTTTGGAGCCCCGGGGAATTTCGACTTCGTGGCCCTTCATGATCAGCACCGCTCCGGTACCGGCGGCGGCCCCGATCACCGTGCCTAACACCGCGCCCTTCTTGCCGTCCTTGATCGCGCCGACAATGAGCCCGCCCAGGGCGCCGCCGCCGATGATCTTCTTGTCCTTGCTGCCGGTGGATGCGCCCAGGGTGTCGATCGGCTCGGTGCTGATCGCGAGCTTCTCTCCGTTCTCCATCACGCCATCAAACGCAAACACCAGGCGGGCGCGGCCTTTCACCCGTTTCGCCGGAATCGCGGTGAGCACACGGCCACGTACCTCGGCGCCCTGGTCGAGCGAAAAACCGGCCAGGCGAACGTTTTCGGTGAGAACGGCCAGGACGGCGTCGCCCTCATGGCTCGCGTCCGACGAGAGCGTGCTCTCGATCTGAATGGGCAGCAAAGTCCCGGCCGGTACACTGAGACGAACACGCGCCGGAGCGCTTACCGGCGCGACGCCCGACGATGAGCCTGAGGACGCGGACGCCGGCCTCGACCGGCCGGTCGCCGCGCTGGAC
>JANLWV010000378.1:0-3237 GCA_031364765.1 Vicinamibacteria bacterium | reverse complement strand
ATGTGGCAAAAAACGAGGACGGGAGCGGACGAAGAGAACATGACGGTGTACGACTACATCCGCGACAAGACCAGCGGGCAGCAGAAGCTCGAAGCGCTCAGGGCCGCGTCCGACAAACTCGCCGCTGACTTTGGAAAGTGGAACACACCCTGGGGCGACATCAACCGATTCCAGCGTCTCACCGGCGACATCGTCCAGCCGTTCAGCGATGGGGGTCCGAGCATTCCCGTCGGCTTCACGTCGTCGCGCTGGGGTTCCCTCGCGTCCTTCGGCGCCCGCGCGTTGCCGGGCACCAAAAAGTGGTACGGCACCAGCGGCAACAGTTTCGTGGCTGCTATAGAGTTCGGCGAGAAAGTGAGGGCCAGGGCGATCACGGCCGGCGGCCAAAGCGGCCATCCGCAATCTCCGCACTTCAAGGATCAAGCGACGAGATACAGCACGGGCGATCTACGGGAGGTGTACTTCTACCGCGATCAGCTTCAGGGGCACACCAGGCGCGAGTACCACCCGGGGAATTGAGCCCATCGTCACGCGACGTACTCCAAACTGTTCGAACCGCAGGCGAAACGCTATCGATGAGGCTCCGGGGCGCCGTGCCTGGTGAGGATCGTGCGCATCGTAGCCACGGTTGGAGCAAAGAGCGACATCTGGCTCGGGTCGGCGAAGACCGCGGCGTAGTCTTCGGGCCGGAACGCGCGGGTGAGCCGCGACGCGAAGGTGTCGCGCAGCAGGCGCACGTAGTGGTCGGCATCGTAGTCGCGCCGGTCGAGGCTGGCGGTGGGCGCCGTCCCCTCATCCCGTTCCTCCACCATCCCACCCGAACCGTTCCGGGTGCGATAGACCCGAACCCGAACGCCGATACTCCATGACGTCCGTCCGCTCGCGAGCATGGCCTCGTAGGAAAATTCGCGGCGCGATCCCCGCGTCTCGAGATATTGCTCCTTAGTCTTGGTGATTCGGACGCGAGACGACACGTCGTAGGTCGGCAGTTCACGACGACGGAGGGCGCCTAGGGCATCGAGATAGGCCTCGCGAACTCCGGTCACGTCGCCTTTCAGCAGCGGTTCGATCGACCGTCGCAGGAAAGTCTCTCCGTAGGGCTCGGCCCGACTCGAGCGGAAGGCCACGCCCCGCAGGATAAGCTGGCCCTCGTAGGTGAGGAGGGCGTAGTTCTTCGGCTCGTGCGACAGCATGGCCGCATAACGCCCGTCGAACTCGAGTTGGACCAGCGGCGGCAAGAGCGCTGCCACTTCGGCGACCACCCGGCGTTCGTCCGCCTCGCCCCAGTTCTTTGGAACTGCGAAGTACACGCCGTCGGTGTCCGCCTCCAGCAGAGTCACGCCGCGAGCGGCGAAAGCGCGACACATCTGTGAGAGAGTCTCGCGGCCGCGGCGTGTCACTTCGTTCGCGGCATCCACATCGGCGAAACGGGTGAGTCCCCCGCCCGCCGCGAGGTAACCATAGGCCGAGTTCACCACGAGTTTCATCGCCGCCGAGGTCGCCTCGTGGGTGTAGCGTTCGGCCGATCCTTTGGGCGCCTTTCTAGCCCTCGCCTTTTCGTGGAGGCGTCGCTCGACCAGGCGCTCCACCAGCGCGAGCATCGCGCCCAGATGGTCGCGGGCCGGACCGATTCGAAACGCGCGCATCAACGATGGATAGAGGCTCGCAACGTCCGCCTTCACCACTCGATGCGCGACTCCCGACGCGAACAGATGCAGCGCGGCGCCGCTGTGGGGGGTGTCGCGGCCCGGCTGAAAAGCCGGGAGCGCCATCCCTGACCGCAGGTACGCGCGAACCAGAAGCGGATCGATGACGCCGGTGGCCGCCCCGGCGTCGGCGAGGCGCTCGTACCGCCGTGGCGCCATGCGCGCGAGAGCGAAGGCCGCCCCTCCAAACATGCGCGCGAGACCGGCCACTTCCTCAACGTCCGCCGTCGCGTAGCGGCGGACGCGGGCCGGGTCGCGCCGGTAGACGTCATGGATCTGATCGCCGCGGATCTGCTCGCGATAGGCGCCGGCGAGGCCGAGGTGTCGCGCCACTGCCTTGAGTCCGTGTCCGGGCAGGTCGCGAGTCGCGAAGTCGTGGCGCAAAACCGCGTCCATCGTGTCGATCAACTCGCGCCCCGGTGCGACGAACCGCACCCGACGGCGGCCGTCGGAACCGCTCAGGATGCCGCGTCGGGCCGCCCGCTCGCGGAGTCCCGGCAACCCCGTCCTTCCGAGGGTGAGAGCCACCCCAAGTCGTCGGGCGCGCTCATTGAGAAACGGAAGGTCGAAACCGTGCAGGTTGTGATTCTCGATGACATCGGGATCGCAGGCCTGAACCTTGACGACAAGCCGTCGAATCAGGTCGGCCTCGGCGGCGTCACCTTCGCCACTCGCTTCAAGAACTTCGACCGAGCCCTCCGGATCGCGCACCGACACCATGAAGATCCGATGGCGCGCGGCGTCAAGGCCGGTCGTCTCCAGGTCGAACTGCAGCCGTCGCAGCTGGTCGAACGTGAGATCGCGGAAGTAGGTCCGCCCGGTCGCCACCAGGTACTGCTCCTCCGGGGGCAAGGCGAGGACGCGCTCCTTCCCCAGCTCGCGCAGGTGGCCGATCGGACGTCCAAGCCTTCGCGATGCGCCTTGGAGGACGGCCGAAGTGAGCGTCTTGAGGCTCTCGGAACTGACGAGGTATCGCAGCTCGCCCGGACCTTCAAGTTCGCGGAATGTCACCCGCGCGTGGGCCGCCCCTTCGGGCCCAAGTTGCACGCCGAGGTGCTTCAGTTCATCCAGCCGATCGAGCAGAATCCACGGGCGGAACCGTTCCTCTTCGCGAACCAGCTCGCCGGTCGCGCCGTTCCGACGCCACACCGTCGCCCGACCAGAAGGCTCCGCCCAGACCGACACGATGCCGGGCGTCTCGTCCCAGCCCCACAGCCACTCGTCTTCGACGGAAGGCGCCACCGCGCTGCCGTGGATCGACCTCTCGCCCATGCCTCAGATTGACACACTCGAAGTCGCAAAACGCGACCTCAAGCGGCGCTCCTATCGCCGCCGCAGGACGGGAACCGCCGCCCAGGCGAGGAGAGTCACCACTCCGAAGACCAGCCAGTTGTTCTCATGGCCGTAGGTGGCGGTCGGGTAGTGGTTGGAGAGCATCAGGAAGAGCACCGGGAGGATGATGAACGTGTTGTGCTTCGAACGGTTCTTCGCACGGACGGCGAGCCTCTGGTCCGGCTCCCGACCCGCGATC
>JANLWV010000341.1:0-4597 GCA_031364765.1 Vicinamibacteria bacterium | reverse complement strand
CTCGCCTTTCCCCAGGGACTGCCATCGGCGGCTTTGCAGGTGGTGACTCCGAACCCGCTGCGCGCGCAGATGACCGCGATCTACTTCTTTATCGGCAACCTCATCGCGAACGGCTTTGGGCCGACCATCCCGGCCCTTCTGACCGACTACGTCTTCAAAGACCCGGCCATGCTCCGGTACGCAATCGTGATCGTCGGCGGCATCGCAGCGCCACTTTCGTTGCTCGTCCTGTCCTTCGGGATGGAGGCGTACCGGGGCAGCGTTCAGCGGGCCGAGGAACGTTTGGGCTGATTCGTCCACCAGGCGTGCGTGCCGCTGCACAACTTGTGCGGCAGAGCGATGCGGCACACCGGCCCGGCGCCGAAGTTCAGAGCGTCGATCAGGACGCACTCTGACGATTTGTTGTTCTCGTCGATGATGAAGCTGACCAGATACCCGTCGTCTTCGGTACGTGCGCCGATGCGCGGCGCGAAGACGGGCTCTGAGCCGAAACGCCCGGATTCCAGTTTCACCGTCCAGCTCTTCCCCTCATCGAGATCATGCTTGACGAAACCGTTGAACAGGAACCAACCCGGCACGGCGGTGGTGCTGTAGGTGTAGCGGTGGCGGCGGCCGGCGTAGCGCTGGTTGATGGTGCCGAACTCGAGAAGTCTCTCATCCAGCCGCTCCTCTCGCGTTTTGCCCGTGCGCAGATCGAAGCGCCACCGATGCAGATGAGGTTTGAAGCTGTGTTCGTCCAGGTACGCCATCATGGCCTCGAAACCGGCCGGCGCATTGGCAAGCGGCGGGGGTGCGGGGTCATCCTCAAAGTAGCCGTCGAGAACCACCTCATCTCCCTCTTCAAAGGCGTTGAGGAAATGGAGCACGTACGTGGGCGCGGCTTCGAACCAGCGCAATTCCGCAACACTACCGTGCCGCGGAATGAGGCCGAACCGCGAGGGAAGATCCGGATGCAGGCGGACCGCGTGGATATTCCGCTCGAGCAACTTCGGGTTCCAGAACACCGGAAAGTCATTGAGGATGGCATAGTGTTCGGAGGAGGCCATGGAGTGGGGCAGGCGCGGCCCGGGCAGCTGAATCGGCACATAGTGAACGAGCTTCCCGTGGCGGTCGACGACCCCGTAATGCATGAAGGGCGAATGCTTCGAGTAGTTGAAGAACAACAGTTCGCCGGTCCGGTCGTCGACTTTGGGATGCGCCGAAACGCCGTCAAGCGGCGCCCATCCCGCGACACCGAGATTCTCGAGCGTGGCGGGATCCAAGCAGTAGGCCTCACCGCACTGATAGAAGGTCGTGAGAGCGATGCCTTCGTGCACGACGACGTCCGTGCTCGCGGTGTCCTTCAGAGAGCCGTGCGCGCCGAAACCCGGCCGCACCGACGTCCCGGCCGGATCCGCCAGCCCTCCCCAGAGCGAGCGACCCGCCTCCAGTTCGGCCTCCATCCCCCGCGTTCGTACCCAGCGGTTTCGATACGAAACGCGGCCCCGCTCGAAATCGATCTGGTGAATCATGCCGTCGCCGTCAAAAGGGTGGAAGCGCCCGAGCGGCTCGTGAATCTGATTCTCGGTGTTGCGCAGATAGATCCCGTCGAGGTCGTCGGGGATGCGGCCGGCGATCACCTCGAGATCGAATGCGTCGACTTCCTCGTGCAGCGGCGTCCACGCGCCATTGAGGTACGGATGCTCACTCGGCTTGAGGGTGGTGTGGATGGCGGGAAGCTTGTTGACTCTCATGCTCTGGGAACTCTACCGACCTGTCTTGATGGATGTGTTCTTCAGCATACGGGCGAACCGGCGTTCCATCGCCTTTGGATCAAGGGCAACGCCGGCACGGACTTCGACGGCCATGGGGTCGGTGTCCATTTCATCAATGCCGTGCTTCACCGCCTTGAGGCCGGCGCGAGCAATATCTTCGGGGCTCTCCTTGCTCCCGGCGACATGCGCCGCCATGCGGGTGTCCACCGATCCAACGATAAGCGCTATCACCTGCGTGCCCTGCTCGGCAAGCTCGGCGCGCACTCCGGTCGAGAGCGAGCGGGCGGCCGACTTCGAAGGCGGGTACCCGCCCATGACCGGCAGATTGACGATCGCCGCCGCTGAGAGCACGTTGACGATCGCCCCGCCGCCGTTCTTTGCGAGCACGGGTGCAAAAGCGCGACACATGGCAAGCACGCCAAAGTAGTTGACCTCCATCTCCTCACGCGCTCCGCTTATGTCGGGCGCGCCGATCAGCAGGCGGTTGGTGAAGACGCCGGAGTTGTTAACCAGCAGATTCACATCGCCGCATTGCGCCGCGGCCCCGGCCACTTCGGCCGCGTCCGTGACGTCGAGTTCGATCGCCTCGCAGCGCCCGGGGAACTCTGCCACCAAATGCGCCGCGGCCCTGGGGTCGCGCGATCCGGCGTACACCTTGCGCGCGCCCGCGGCGAGGAGCACGCGCACGAAGCCTTCACCGATGCCTCGATTGGCGCCGGTGACCAGAGCCACGCAACCATTGATGTCCATGAAGACTCCTGTGATTCTGGCGATCAGTCGCGGTAAAGGATGTCGTGGGGGCGTTTGGCGCCGCGAACCAGTACCGTGGGATCGGCCACCATCAGGCCGCGGCCCCAGTTCTCCAGCATCGGCATCTCGTGGTTCCATTCGAAGCAGAGGCGTCTTGAGCTGATGGCCCAGCGTCCGTCGCGTTTCTCGAAACGATCGACCGACCTTGCGAGGGTGAGGGTGTCGAACTTCTCGCCGTCCTTCTTCATGCGCGCGAAGGTCAGGATGTAAGCCTCAACCAAAGCCGCGTTCGCATCGGCGAATTCGACCAGGACGTTCATCACCAGGTGATTCATGATCCCGGCGCGGGGCAGGATGCCCGCGATCTGATCGACGTAGTCTCGAGCCGTCCCGGTGAAAACACCCGCGTGATCTTCGGTGGCATCGTCGTGGTAGCAGGTCTTCAGCAGATCGATGTCCGCGCGATCGACGGCGCGACTGTAGCGGGTCAGCACATCCTCGATCTGCTGGCGGTCCAGCAGTGGTTGCAATCCTTCAGGCAACGCGGCATCGGTCATGAGAACTCTCCAGCTTCACTTCGGCAAGGCGGGCCGAACGGTTGAGGGATCGGGTGGCTCGGCATAGAGACGCTCGACATCCGCGGCCCGACGCGCGAGAGCGACACGTTGATTGATCGTGCCCTTGTCCGACACCTCGTGGGCATCCGAGCGCGGAGGCTCGACGAGCAGGAGCAGGCGTTCCACGCGTTCACTCACGCCCCGCCCCGCGTTGAACGCGGTCAAACGCTCCCTGATCTGAGGCGCGAGTGTCTCCGCTGCCTCTCGACCGGCGGCACTCGGCCAGGCGAGAACGGCGACATACGTGCTGCCTTCGCCGCACACCAGCAGGTCCGACACCAGGGGCGCCAACGCTTCGATCAGTTGAGGCCGCAGACGGCCGGCGGAAACCCAGCTTCCACTCGCAAGCTTGAAGTCCTCGGCAAGACTTCCCGCGAACTTGAGCCCTTTGCCCACGTCGTGAGGATCATGAAACTGCGCGGTGTCGCCGGTGCGATAGAAGCCTTCGTCATCGAAGATGTCGCGATTGGCTTCCGGGTTCGAGAGATACCCCGGCGTGATCATTGGGCCGCGCATACGCACTTCGTAGCGCGGACCATTCGGGACGAGCTTCACCGTGAGCCCGGGCATCGGCAAACCAATGCCGACGGCCTCGGTCGGAAAGTAGATGGCCATGCACCCGGACGCCGTCTCGGTGGCGCCGTAGCCGGTGGTGAAGAACACGCGCTCTCCCGTGGTCGAAACCGCCATTCCTTGAAGCCGGTCGTAGAGCGCCTGGGGCAGGCCCGCGCCGCCGTACAGGGCCAGCCGAAGGTTCTTGAACACTCGCTCACGCAGCGTGGCGTCTCGTTCAAGCGCATCGGCGAGCATGCCGTAACCAAGCGGCACGTTGACATAGAAGGCCGGGGCGATCTCTCGAAGATTCTCAATCGACTCGTCGAACCGGCCCGGAATCGGCAAGCCTGCGTCGATGTAAAGCGTGCCGCCGCTGGTCAGCACGCCCATCTTCGTAAACGCGCCGGACACATGACTCCAGGGCAGCCAGTCGAGCATGACTTCACGCCAGCCCGCGGTGGGTCCGAGCACTTGACGGCCCTGGGCGAGGTTGGCCGTGATCATGCGCTGGGTCTGCACCACGGCTTTGGGCAGACTGGTCGAGCCGGACGTAAGCATGTACGCGGTGGGCGCGTCCGGATCCAGGGTTTCGATTGAGCGATTGACCTCGCAGGTCGCCGATGTCGCGAGCACGCTCGACCAGGCCGTGGCGGGCCGTGTCAATACCGAGGGATCATCGGTCACGGCGATCGCGTCGCCGAAGTCGAGGGCCTCAAGCGCTTTCTTGAATGCGATCGCCGGTTCGGCGAAAACCACCGCAGGGCGCACCAGAGAGATGACGTGACGCAGACGACCGAAGTCACCGCCCATCAGGGAGTAGTTGACGCTCACCGGGCACACCGGCACGTGCGCGGTCATGGCTCCGAACTTGAGGGTCGCGTGCGCAATCGAATTGCCCGAGAGAATGAGCACGGAACGCCC
>JANLWV010000306.1:0-3639 GCA_031364765.1 Vicinamibacteria bacterium | reverse complement strand
CTGTAATGCAGGTGGCCGAGCTTGTGAAGACGCTCGAAGAGAAGTGGGGCGTCTCCGCAGCGGTGGCCGCTCCGGTGGCCGCCGCGGCCGCGGGAGGTGCCACTCCCGCCGCCGCCGCTGAAGAGAAGACCGAGTTCGCGGTTCATCTCTTGGCCGCCGGCGCCAACAAGATCAACGTCATCAAGGCCGTCCGCGAAGTCACTTCGCTCGGTCTGAAAGAAGCGAAGGATCTCGTCGATGGAGCGCCCAAAGTCGTCAAAGATGGCGTGACCAAGGACGAGGCCGCCGCGATGAAAAAGAAGTTCGAGGAAGCGGGCGCCCAAGTCGAAATCAAGTAGAGCGAGAAGGCACGACGAACCTGACTCGCCTCTCTTTCGAGACGTCTTCCGCCTCCTTGAGCTGCGTCTTTCCGCCCCGTTTGGCGGCAAGCGGCTCCGGGGGGCGGACGTGTCTCCATTTTTCCACCTTCCACTTCAGCAGGTAGGGCCCCGAACCGATGTATCAAGCTCCTAAGAACGTCTACCGTGAACGCAAGGATTTCGCCAAGATCCCCACGGCGATCCAGATCCCGAACCTGATCGAAATCCAGCGACTTTCGTACGAACGCTTCCTGCAAATGCGCGTTCTGCCTCAGGACCGCGATGACTCAGGCCTGCAGTCCGTTTTCAAGAGCATCTTCCCAATCAACGATCTGCGGGAGAACTGCGCCCTGGAGTTCGTCGACTATTCGATCGGCAACTGGGAATGCAAGTGCTCGCGCCTCACCGGTCTCGACAAGCTCGCTCGCCCCTGCACGTTCTGCGGCGCTACCTTCGTGGCGAACCCGGGCGGCGACCTTGAGATCTCCTGCCCGAAGTGCGGCCATCTCAATCCGAACAAGGCTCCCCTGTGCGACACTTGCGACGAGCCGGTGGCGCTGAAGCTGAAGCACGAGGCCGAAGAGTGCCAGGAGCGCGGCATGACGTATTCCGTCCCCCTCAAGGTCACGATCCGGCTCGTGGTCTGGGATAAGGATCCGGACGACGGCAGCAAGACGATCCGCGATGTGAAGGAGCAGGAGGTCTATTTCGGCGACATCCCGCTCATGACCGACAACGGAACCTTCATCATCAACGGAACCGAGCGGGTCATCGTCTCTCAGCTGCACCGCAGCCCCGGCGTCTTCTTCTCCCAGATTGAGAAGGGCCTTTTCGCGGCACAGATCATTCCTTACCGCGGCAGCTGGGTCGAGTTCGAATACGACGCGAAGAATCTCCTCCATGTCCGCATCGACCGCAAGCGCAAGTTTCTCGCGAGCGTCTTCCTTCGCGCCCTCGGCATGGAGCGCGATCAGGACCTGATCCGCACGTTCTACAAGTGCGACCGGGTCAGCTTCCGTGAAGGCAAGATCCTCCTCAAGGTGGCGGCCCACCTCATCGGGAACAAGCTCACCAAGAGCATTTCGGGCGCCAAGAACGGGGCCGGCAAGCGGGAAGAGATTCTTCACTCCGGCCGTCGCGTCACCGCCAGCGTCTACGAACAGCTGGTGAAGCAGGGTATCCAGGAAATCGAGATCGATCCGGTCGATCTTCTGGGCGCCTTTTCCGTGACCGACGTGGCGAGCCCGGTGGACGGCGTCATCCTCGCCGAGGCGAACACCGAGATCACGGTTGAGAAGCTCTCCAAGATCATCGATCCCGCGAGCCAGGTCGACTCCGTCGACATCTTCTTCCCGGAGAAGGACGATGTCGGTCCCATGATGTCCAACACTGTCCGCAAGGACAACATCAAGACCGCCGACGAGGCGCTCGTCGAAATCTATCGCCGCATCCGTCCGGGCGATCCGCCGACCCGCGAGACATCCCGCGCGCTCTTCGACAACATGTTCCTGAACGCACAGAAGTACGACTTCTCTCGCGTCGGTCGTCTGAAGCTCAACACGAAGCTCGGGCTTTCGACGCCTCTGTCTGAGAAGACGTTGCTGCCCGAGGACGTGAAAGCGGTGGTGGCCTACGTGCTGCGCCTGCGCAAGAATCCCGCGGACGTGGACGACATCGATCACCTGGGCAACCGCCGCGTTCGCAGCGTGGGCGAGCTGCTCGAGAATCAGTTCCGGCTCGGGCTCGTCCGCATGGAGCGCGCCATCAAGGAAAAGATGAGCGTCTATCAGGAAATGGCCACAGCCATGCCGCACGACCTGGTCAACGCCAAACCGGTTATGGCCGCGGTTCGCGAGTTCTTTGGCTCAAGCCAGCTTTCGCAGTTCATGGACCAGACGAACCCGCTCTCCGAGATCACACACAAGCGCCGCCTCTCCGCCCTGGGCCCCGGCGGTCTGTCCCGCGAGCGCGCGGGTTTCGAAGTCCGCGACGTCCACCCCACGCACTACGGCCGGATCTGCCCGATTGAAACGCCGGAAGGACCGAACATCGGTCTCATCGCGAGCCTCTCGTGTTACTCGCGCATCAACGAGTTCGGTTTCATCGAGAGCCCCTACCAGAAGGTCCGTCAGGGCCAGGTTCTCTACTACTACCAGGTGCTCGATTCCGGTGACTCGCGGTTCAAGGTCGGAGACATCGTCGAGCGCGCCGAGATCGAGGCCGAGAACGTGACCCTGGTCAAAGCGAAGAAGCGCGGGGCGGAAGTCGAGCCCCACTGCTTCTATCTGTCGGCCTGGGAAGAAGACAAGTACACCATCGCTCAGGCGAACATCAAGATCGGCAAAAACGGCGAGATCCTCGAAGATCGCGTCTCCTCTCGAAAGACGGGAAACTTCATTCTGGCCCGTCGCGAGGATGTCGAGTACGTCGATGTATCGCCCAAGCAGCTCGTTTCCGTGGCCGCCTCGCTCGTTCCGTTCCTCGAGCATGACGACGCGAACCGCGCTCTGATGGGCTCAAACATGCAGCGCCAGGGCGTGCCGCTTCTTTGCTCCGAGGCCCCGTTTGTGGGCACGGGCATGGAGCACGTCACGGTCAAGGATTCGGGCGCCGCCGTGGTCTGCAAGCGGGCCGGGGTCATCGATTCGGTCGACTCCAGACGCATCATCGTCCGCGCCGAGGCTCAGGATGGTCCCGACAAGGGCAAGGAAATCGGCGCCGATATCTACAACCTGACCAAGTTCAAGTGCTCCAACCAGAGCACGAGCATCAATCAGAAGCCGATCATCAAGGTGGGCGCGCGCGTGGCCAAGGGCCAGATTCTCGCCGACGGTCCCTGCACCGAGATGGGTGAACTCGCGCTTGGTCGCAACATCCTCGTCGCCTTCATGCCGTGGCGCGGGTACAACTTCGAGGACGCCATCCTGGTTTCCGAGAAGCTCGTTCGTGATGACATGTACACCTCGATCCACATCGAGGAGTTCGAGCTGGAGGCCCGCGACACCAAGCTCGGGCCCGAGGACATCACCCGCGATATTCCGAACGTCAGCGAATCGTTGCTCAACAACCTCGACGAGAGCGGCATCATTCGCGTCGGGGCCGCGGTCAAGCCGGGCGACATCCTCGTGGGCAAGGTCACGCCCAAGGGCGAGACCCAGTTGACTCCGGAAGAGAAGCTCCTCCGCGCGATCTTCGGCGAGAAGGCCATAATGGGTCGGGTGGACGTCGCGGACTTCAAAGCCGGCGCGCTCGCGGGTCAGACCGCCGGGGCCCAAGGCCG
>JANLWV010000277.1:0-2998 GCA_031364765.1 Vicinamibacteria bacterium | reverse complement strand
ACGTCGAGACCGTAGGCGCTGCCGCCCGAGAGCACAATCGCGTTCGCTTTGTCGACGTTGTTGACGGGGTCCATGAGGTCGGTCTCGCGCGTGCCGGGGGCGCCGCCGCGCTGCGACACCCCGGGTGTCGCGCCCTGGCGTGCTCCGGTGGCGCTTGGAGGACCCTCCGCGAGGATGACGGTGCATCCCGTCGGCTTGTCGGTGAGCGTGACACTCCCGACCTTGATGCCGGGAACATCCGTAATGGTTCCGTCGGCAAACGATGTGGTGGCGGCGAAAGCGATCAGGGCAAGGGTGGCGCGTTTCATGATTCAAACCTCATTCAGGATCAGAGTGGCGATTCTGCCGCAGTCCCCGACCCATTTGTGACGCCGTGCGCAAATCGGCGTTCGAATGCTGCTACTTCTTCGCGGTCGCGGCTGAGGTCTTCGCCTGATTGGACCAGACGTAGTGGGTGATCCGATTCACGGCGGACTCGGCGGTGGGCGCGTCCGTTCCCGTGGTCAGGACGAAGATCTCGCCCCACACCGGCATATCAGGCGTGCCGTGCATCCGCGTGGACTTGCGACCGTCGATCATGGCCGCAACCTTGTCGAACGGGAACGTGCCTCCGTTCTTCTTGGCCAGTTCCGTGAGATCAATCGGCTTCTTCACCAACCCGGGCGCCACCGGTCCATCTCCCTTCAAGGACTTGCCGTGACAGGCGGCGCAGTATCTGAAGTAGATGACCTCACCGGAGGCCGCCTCCCCCAGATCGGGACCGGGCGCCACCTTCAGGGTTTCCGCGGCCGGAGCAGGCGAGGCCTGAGGAGGGGCGCCAGGAGGGTTCTGGGCGAACACCGCCCCGGATAACGCGAGCATGGCAACCACGGCAATGGCTTTTTTCATGGCGAATTTCTCCAATTTCCAGTTTCGACGATAACGGTCTTGACCATCAATCTACGCCCACCGGGGCTGGCAAACCGAGACGCTGCCGCAACTCGGCTTGAATCTCATCTGCTTTCTTCGTTCCATCCACGGCCACCACGAGTTCCTTACGCCGGAACAGATCGATGATGGGCTGGGTTTTTTCCCGGTAGTCCAGAAGGCGGCCCTTGACCGAGTCGGGATTGTCGTCGGCGCGCGCCACCAGTTTGCCCTTGCAGACGTCGCAGATGTCGGGGGTGGCGGGGCGATGGAAGATCAGGTTGAAGTCGAGACCACAGTTCGAGCACAAACGACGGCTCATGATGCGCTCCAGAACCACCTCGTCCGGCACCTCGATCAAAAGGACCGCATCCACGTCGTAGCGCTCCAGAAAGAAAACCGCCTGGTTCTCGTTCCGCGGGAAGCCGTCGAGGATGAAACCGTAGTTCCAGTCGTGCAGGTCCAGGCGTTCGACCACCACTTCATTCACGAGATCGTCGGGCACCAGCAGACCGGAAGCCACGATCCTCTTTACCTTCGCGCCCAGTTTGCTGTGGTGCTGAACCTGCCAGCGAAAGATGTCTCCCACGCTAATGTGGACAAGGTCGAAGTCCTTCTCCAGCATCTTCGCCTGGGTGCCTTTTCCGCATCCTTGCGGACCCATCACGATGTACTTGTGCATGGAACTACCCCCTAACCGAGAGCCTTCTCCAGCCTTCGGCACACGGTTTCGAGAACCTGGATGCGGGCGAAGCGTTTGTCGTTTCCGGCCACGATCACCCACGGCGCCCGTCGGGTGCTGGTGCGGGCGACCATCTCATTGATCGCCGCTTCGTAGGCCTCCCACTGCTTCCGATTGCGCCAGTCCTCATCGGTGATCTTGTACTGCTTGAACTCCGTCTTCTGCCGCTCCTTGAAGCGGCGCAGTTGTTCTTCCTTGCTGATGTGGACCCAGAACTTCGTGACCGCCGTGCCGTGTTCGACGAGCTGATCTTCAAACTCGTTGATCTCCAGGAAGGCCCGCTTCCACTCATCCTCGCGGGCGAAACCCTCCACTCGCTCGACCAGCACGCGGCCGTACCACGACCGGTCGAAGATGGTGACCCTTCCGGCACGCGGTATGTGGCGCCAGAAGCGCCAGAGGTACTGGTGAGCGCGTTCCTCATCGGTGGGCGCCGCGATGGGAACCACCCGGTAGAGCCGGGCGTCCATCGCGGAGGTGAGCCGGCGAACCGTCCCGCCCTTGCCGGCGGCGTCCCAGCCCTCAAACACCAGGACGCTTGAGACCTTCTTCTCCCAGGCCGCGCGCGAAAGTCGATTCAGCTTTCCCTGAAGCTGGGCCAGCTTGCGGTCGTACTCCTTCTGGGAGATGGTCTGCTTCACATCAACCCGGTCGAGAACGGACACCACCCGGCCCGAGGGCACCGCCATCCTGGGCGGCGCTATCGCCTCCTTCGTGGTCGCGAGTCGCTTCTGGATGGCTTCCAGCACGGTTCGGCCCACCGTGATCTCGCGATAACGATCGTCGGTGGCCTCGATCACAGTCCACGGGGCGAAACCCGTGTCGGTGCGCTGGAGCGCCTGCTCCGAGTACTTCACAAACCGGTCGTAGAGCTTGAAGTGCTTCCAGTCGAGGGGCGAGACCCGCCAGCGCGTCTTGGGGTCCTTCTCCAGCTTGCTCAGGCGCTTCTTCTGGGCCTTCCTGGAAAGATGCAGCCACAGCTTGACGATGAGAGCGCCATCCTGCGCGAGCTGCTGCTCGAAGAACTCGATCCGCGAGAGGCTCCGGTCGAACTCGGCGCCGGAACTCTTCCGGTAGGTGCGCCGGATGATCGGGTCGGTGTACCAGGAGCCGAAGAACATGCCCACGCGCCCGCGCGGCGGGAGGGAGAGCCAGAATCGCCAGTAGGCGGGGCGGTCCCGCTCTTCGTCCGAGAGCGGACCGAAGACATTGGTTTGGAGGCCCCGCGGGTCGAACCACTCGTGGAGACGGTTGACCGTCTCCGACTTACCGCCCCCATCGGCTCCGGAGACGATGAGGATGAGGGGAACGCCGGCCGCCGCAAGGTCGCCCTGCGCCTGAAGCAGACCG
>JANLWV010000262.1:0-10471 GCA_031364765.1 Vicinamibacteria bacterium | reverse complement strand
CAGGCCTTCCCGGGAGCCGGGACGACCGGCGCCGAGACCCACCCCGACATCAAGGAGTACTCGCTGTTCGCGCAGGACGAGTGGAGGCTCAAGAAGAACGTGACCCTGAACCTGGGCCTTCGCTACGATATCCAGAGCTTCGCTCAACCTCAGGTGAAAAACCCCGACTCGCAGTTGCTCGCGGCCGGCCTCGATACGAGCTTCCTGAAGACGGACAGGAACAACGTTGCGCCGCGCGTCGGCCTCGCCTGGAGTCCGAATGACAAGGTGGTTGTGCGCGCGGGTTACGGGCTCTTCTACGGGCGCACGCCGTCGATCATGGTCGGCACCGCGCACTCGAACAACGGCATCAATGTACAGACCGTGACGTTCACCGGCAACATCGTTCCGAAGTACCCGGCGAGCTTTGCCACGCTCCCCACGGGCATCGCGTTGCCGAGCCCGTCGATCTTCGTGTTCGACAAGAACTACGAGAACCCCGAGGTGCACCAAGCGAGCGCCGGCCTTGAGTACGCCCTCCGCGAGGACGTTTCGGTCGGCGTCAGTTATCTGTTTGTGGCCGGCCGAAACCTGCAGCGGTCGGCCGACATCAACCTTCTGCCCGCGGTCCCGACGCCGATCCCGATACAGGGCGGTGGCGCCGTCACGATCCAGCAGTTCCCGACCGCGCGGCCGTTCACGCGTTTCGCCCGCATCATCCAGTTCCAGAGCACAGCCGAATCGCAGTACAACGGCCTGACCTTCGAGATGAAGCGGCCCTTCCGCGGCAAGTATCAGGCGAGCGTCGCCTACACGCTGGGCAAGGTAGAAGACACCGTTCCTGATGCCACGGCGGTAGTGCCGGGAGGCGGCGACGACGCCAAGTTCGCCTCGAACCCGCTGGATTTCGAGGCCGATCGCGCGTCCGGCAACAACGACATCCGGCACCGGCTCGTCGCCAGCGGCTACTGGGACGCGGCGTATTTCAAGAACTCTAGCGGCCTCAAGAAGGCTTTGCTTGACGGCTGGGCATTGTCCTGGATCATGACGTTCCAGAGCGGTCTCGCGTATTCAGAAGCCATACAGAACGACGTCAACCGCGACGGCAACACCCGCAACGACATCGTCCCAGGCACGCGCAACGCCCATCGCACGCCGTGGACCAAGAACTTCGACCTGCGCGTCTCCCGCGCGATCCCGATGGGCGGCAAGGCGCGCCTGCAACTGATCGCCGAGGCATTCAACCTGCTCAACTCCACGCTCATTTCGGCCCAGCGCAACACCCTCTATAACTTCACCGGCGGCGTGTTGGTGCCGCAGTTGAACCTCAGCAATCCGCGGCTCAACTTCGCTGCGGATTCGGCGGCGGCGGATGGCCGCGTGGTTCAGCTGGCGGCGAAGATCACGTTCTAGAAGATCGAAGCAGCCGGGCAGGGGCGCGACCTGGCGCCCCTACCGGAGACTGATGAACCCGTTGCCGCCGGAGAGGCCGGCCTCCTGAACGCGCGCCAAGTCGACGAGGCTCTTGTTGTAGTCCGCGATGGCGCGGATCTGAGCGACTTCGGCGAGGGCCAGATCGCGCTGGGCCTGGGTGACCAGGAAGTTGGTCGACATGCCGGCCGCGAACTTCTTCTCTTCGGCATCGAGGCGGCGCTGCTGAAGGGTTCGCGCCGACCCCGTGGTGGCGACGCGCTTGAAGTTCGTCTCCACCGCGCGGGACGCGGTGCGGACCTCGCTCGCGATCTGAAGCTCGACGCGACGCAGAAGGGCCCGGTACTGGTCGAGGGCCAGCTGGCCGCGGGCGGCCGCGTTCCTGCCCACCCGATTGAAGATCGGGTACGAGAAATTCACGCCCAGGTTCCAGGTGGGAAAATCCCGGCCGGCGAGTTCCGAGAGCGCATCGCCATACCCGCCCGGGATGGGGGTGGCGAGGAGCTGGTTGGTGCTCAGGTTGATGCGCTGGGTGCCGCCGGTGCCCAGGGTGCCGTAGTTGGCGAACAGATCGAGGGTCGGCTTTCGCCCCTGACGCGCCAACTCAACCTGGTCCTCGATGCTCTGGAGGTTCTTCTGGGCGACCTGAAAGTCGATGCGTTTCGAAAGGGCGTTGGTGATCGCGGAGTCCGCATCGACGGTGACGGGGTCGGCGGTCGGGCGGTCCGTCGCGACGATCTCGGTCTTCCATGCATCGGGATCGTTCCTGGGCAGGATCGCTCGCTTGATCGCATCCTGCGCCTCGGCGAGCGCGTTCTCCGCGATGACCACTCCCTCCTCGCGGGTGGCGACTTCCGATTCGGCGGCCACGACATCGAGCGGGGCGAGGGTTCCGACGTTGACCTTGATCTGGTTTTCATTGAGGAACTTCTGTGCGAGTGACAGGCTCTTGCGCTGGGCGCTCAGGTTCTCCACCGCGTAGATCAAGTCGTAGTAGAGCTTCCGGACGGTGGCCAGAGTTGAGACCACGATGCTCCGGAACTGGAGATCGGTGATCTCCTTGTTCCGCTTGGTCAGCCGGATATTGAGCCGGTTCGTATCGATGGACCGATTCCGAAGCAGCGGCTGGGTGAAGTTGGCATTGAACGACGAGCTGAACGTCGGGTTGAACGTGGTGACGGTGCTGGTGCTGTTCTGGCGGTTGTTGTTGAAGTCGACACGGAAGGCCCCGCCGGTGGGGACCAGCTTCGCGGCGCCGAAGTTGTAAGTCAGCGTTTCGTTGGTGACCGAGGCGCCGCCCTGGAAGGTATTTGTCGCCTTGCTCGTGCGGGATTGCGTAGAGAGGGTCGAGAACACCGTGGGGTCGTAGACCGACTTCGCATCGCTGATCGCCAGATCCGCGGCCTCGGGCGAGAACTTCTCCACCGCCAGGTCCGCGTTGTTCTCAAGAGCCCGCCGAACCGCCTCGTCCGCGGTGAGCGCCAGAACGGGGCCGGTGGGCATGGGCGTTGAGAGCGGCGTCGGCATGGGCGTGGGTGCCGGATCCTGGGCGGGATTCGCGGGACCTGAAGCCAGGGCAAGGGCGAGAGCGATTGCGGGGGGGAACATCGACGTTTTCAAGCCTCCTATGGTTTCCGAAAGGGCCGCCTCCAAGCGATCCGCCCAGCCGAAGAAGCGCGGATTATAAAGGTAGACGTCAGATCTCTCATGAAAGATCCGCGCCGCTCAATAAATGTCGACGAATCACCCCCTGAAGTCGCTTTGACTCAGAAAGTTGGCCAAAGCAAAGGCTCGCCTCCCCGGAGGCGACCGCGGGTACGACCGTCCAGAAACGGACGGGCTGCGGCTGGAAGCGAACGCGGGCCGGAGGCTGGGTCGCGGCCTCGCGCTCCTGGCCCTCTAACGGGCCTCTTCTTCAAGATCACAATCTGTGATCTTGAACTCGAAGTTCTCGTCAGCGAGAAACTTCATGCCGCGCCCCTACACGGTCGTGAGTGGGTAGACCTTCTCGGCGCGCAGTATCTCCCCCGCGTAGCGGAGGCAGGCGGCAATGTCCTCGTGGGTGATGTTGGGATAGTTGCGAAGCACGTCCGCCTCGGACCAGCCGTCACCGAGCAGTCCCACCACGAACTCGACAGACAGACGAGTCCCTCGGATGATCGGCTTGCCCGCCAGGATGGCAGGGTAGGCCATCTCCTGCCTGAAGGACAAGGAGCGAGTCCCCCAAGGGAAGGCTTCGCGCTGAGCGAGGGCATCCGCCTCGCGCGACGAATAAGGTTCTGCCGGCCGACGGTGGCCGCACGCTGAAGCCCTTCGCGAATCACAATGAGGGGGTGTAGGCCGAGGATGTCTCCGCCGTTCGAACGAAAAGAACTCTAAAATGGTCCTGGAATGGCGGCCTGGAGTGATACGGTGGCGGCGCCGTTTGCCCTGACGACTGAATTAACTAGAGTCCACCCATGACCACAATCGCCGAAGTCGAGAAGCTGGCCTTCGACCTTCCTGAGACACAGCGCGCGATCCTCGCCGCTCACCTTCTGGAGTCGCTACCTGCCGTTCTCCTTGACGACGATGATGGCATCGCCGAAGCCCTTTCCCGGGACGCAGCCCTGGACCAGGATCCAGCATCCGGAATCTCGCTGGAGCAGCTCGACGAGCAGGTGGCCCGCCGCCGCGCCTGATGCGCGCGATCTTCCATCCATGGGTCTTCGCAGATCTGGCAGAAATCATGGCCTATTACGAACGCGTCGCTACTCCAGAGCTTGCCGACGCCTTCTATCAGGAATTCCGCTACTTCGTCGGAGAAGCCATCGAGAGGCCTATGTCCTTCACGATCCGAGTCCGCGATATCCGGCGTGTAGACCTTCGGCGCTTCCCGTATCACTTCCTCTTTCGCATCGTCGGCGACTCGGCCCGAATACTGGTCGTGAGGCATCACCGCCGACACCCATCGCTCGGCATGACACGGAGGTAGAAAGCCCGTTGCCGTCCTTCCTCCGTGGCATGTAGCCCCCTACCTCAACTGCACCCCCCGAACTCCCGGCCCGGTCGCGGGGTCTGACGACGTCAGATACATCATCCGCGCGCCGTCGGCGCCACGGGTGCTATCGTCCAGCGGCCGCGGCCATGCGGCCGACCGCGACATTGGAGGAGGCAGGCATGAGCACCTCACCGACGGCGCCATCCACGAAAGTCCCGCTGAAGCGCTCCCCGGGCCGGCGGCTGGGTCGCGGCCTCGCGCTCCTGGCCCTCTTTGGTGTGTTGCTCTTCGTCGGCTATGTGTGGCTGATGGTGCGTTTCTCCTATTCGAGCGGCGAGCGGGCGGGCTACGTGCAGAAGTTCTCGCGCAAGGGCTGGATCTGCAAGACCTGGGAGGGCGAGCTGGCCATGGCCAACCTCCCCGGGGCCATGACCGAGGTTTTTCCCTTCACGGTGTGGGACGACTCCGTGGCGGGACAGGTCAACGCTCACATGGGCCAGCGGGTGGTGCTGCACTACGAGGAGAAGGTCGGCTTGCCCACGAGCTGCTTCGGCGAGACCCGCCATTTCGTGAACGGGGTCCGGCAGGTGGCGCCGCCCTAGCATTCCAAGGTTCTGCCGGCCGATGGTGGTCGCAATCGTCATGGCATCCCTGGCCCCAAAAGACGGGCAAGGGAGCGAGCGATTCCTGCCGGATCGCTCTTTGGCGGTGAGCATCCGCGCGCTGCTATCACTCCTACCATTCCAAACGGAAAACCCATGAGTCAGCTCATCGTCAGACAACTGGAGGTCGAAGTGGTACGAGCTCTTCGGGCGCGCGCCGCCCGGCGCGGACGCTCGGCCGAAGCGGAGCATCGCGACATCCTGCGACACGCTCTTGTCGGCCGTGCGGCGAAGCAGAGCTTGAAGGACCTCCTCCTGGCCATGCCCGACGTGGGCGACGATCGAGACTTCAAGCGCTCCAAAGATCGCGGACGCCGCGTTTCCCTGTGAGTTTCCTCGCTGATACCAACGTCATCTCCGAGCTTTGCAAGGGAGCCCCGGACGAAGTCTTTCTCAGTGTCATCGTGATGGGCGAGATCCGCCGTGGTATCGAGTCGATTCGCCGCCGGGATGCACGCGCCGCCATAAGCCTCGACCGCTGGCTCAGGCGCGTGGTCTCGAGTCACGAGGGCAGAATCCTTCCCGTCGACGCACGCACCGCAGACGAATGGGGCCGACTGAATGTTCCCGATCCCGTCCCGGTCGTCGACGGCCTCATGGCCGCCACGGCGAAGGTGCACGGCCTGACGCTCGCCACCCGCAACGTCCGCGACGTCGAGCGAACCGGTGTCTCGCTGCTGAACCCGTTCGACCTCCGCTGAAGCCCTTCGCGGATCACGGGGGGCAGACGTCACGGCCTTCGGGACGTGGCCAGCACGTGACAAGCGTAGCTTGCATAGGGCACACTTGGCCCAGCGAGCAAGGCTCCGTAGACATGAAACCCGAATGCCATCGTCCCTCCTCGGAGGCGCGGAAGCGCCGCAGCTTGAAGACGCCAACCGAACCAGCTGCATGCCAGATCTGTTTGGCAGACTCTGAACACTCCAACACTTGCCCTAATCGCCCGGTCGCCCCGAGCTGTCAGGGTTGCGATGGGCCCTCTGGGCTGTGCGTGTATGACACGGCGTTCTGCGGTGTGGCATCACTCAGCGATGAGTTGAGGACGCTCCGTAGGATGCATGCTGCCTCGTTACCGTTCGTGGCCTTGAGACGGGTGTACCCTTCGACTACACGGCTAAGCCCAATTCGGCGCCTTGCAGCTCTGCCACGGGGAATCAGCCGAGTGTCGGGATACCGATCTCGATCAGGTACTTGAACGTGGGATCGTAGAAAGCAGGCGATCGAGTCGGATCAGTTTTGTCGCCGGGAGGAACGAAGATAACCATCCCCTGGCGCGCGCGAGTGAGCAGGACTCGGTAAGAGTTGAGACGATAGCCCCGGTTCTCGTGGCTGTTTACGTTCTGCCAACCAGTCCCGCGGAAATTGTGATGGCTCCATCCAGACCCAGCAAAGCGGAGGTCACCGTCCCACGTAACGCAGGCCCAATCGAGCTCCAAGCCCTGTACTTGAAATTCCGTCGCAGCATTCTCGAGATAGAAACTCGAACGAGTGTCTGTCCGATCGTTGAGAAACCAATGCACTGGATCGACCTCGACTCGAATATCGATCGCGTGGGGCTTGAGCCGCTGCCCCTTCGATGAGGCCACGAGACCGTAGCGCTCCGTCCCTCTCGCACGATTCCGGACCCATTGTTTGGCGAGGTTCAGGTCTCGCGTGACAGCGATGGGGTAGCGCGCGGCGAGCTGGGCAAACGCCCTGCGCGCGGGCTCTTTTTCACAGTCGAGCATGGACTTGACGAAAAACGAGACGTTCTCGGCCCGAAAAGATCGCATCGAGACCGCAAGATGCAAGCTCGCGTCCACGTGGGCGTTGTCCCTGTCACGGGCCGCCTCCAACGCTCGGCCGGCGGCGTATTCACTGTCAGTGAGTCGGGAGGAGATGTACATATGCCAATGGGGAAACCGTGACTTCACGGCTTCAAGCCATGCGTCGATTCCGGCCTCTCCATCGTTGATTTCCTGCCCGCCGCCAACCAGACACACGATCACGGCCCAATCCTTGTGGCGATCCATGCACGAGATCAGGAACTCGGGTTCCGACATGCTGAATCCCGGATGATTCTTTTTCCGGAGCATAAAGCTGGCCGTCTTCCTCAGGTTCCACGCGCGTTGTGCCTCGTCGAAGATCACAACGTGCTCGTCCGGCGCGCCGGCATGGACCAACGCATCGTCCCGAAAGTGATGAACATTCTGGATGAAAGCCTTAACGCTCTCACCGACGGCGCCTCTTCGCACCGTCTCCCCCAGGCCCTTTCGACGAACGATCTCGTCGCGCGTGAGGGCCGCCCGAAGGACTGCGACCAGCGGTCCGTTACCGGACAAGAAGACGGCGTGCGTGGCTTGATTCGTTTCTCGGCGGTGAGTCGCGACGTTCAAGCCAACCAGAGTCTTTCCGGCTCCCGGCACACCGGTGACAAAGCAGATCAGCTTTCGCCCCTTTTCTCGAGCCTCTTCTATGAGTTCCTCGACACGGCCTGATGTGGTGTGGAGGTTCTGCGCCCCGGCATCATGGCGCGCAATTGCCTCAACGGAATGCTGCGCATACAAGGCTCGAGCGGCTTCGACGATTGTGGGAGTCGGTCGATACGGTGAGGACTCCCACGGCTCGCGCGCAAGAGATGCACCCCCAACGGCGTGCAGCGCGGCGTCGATCGAGTCACGAAACCCAGTGGGATCGACCTGAATCGGGCGATAGACATTGTCGTCATCAGCATGAAGGCGGGTTGGCCCAGCATTGGTGGCGCCAGTCGCCACGAGGATTGGCACGATGGCAACCGCGTGGCTGCCAGCGTGAAAATTCTTGAGGTCTAAAGCGTAGTCCCACACCTGATCCATCGCTGCCCGATCGAAAGACGCCTCTCCGACCTTGAACTCCACCACGAACACGACTGGACCGATCAACAGGACCGTATCGATTCGACGACCCATGCGCGGGATATTGAACTCGAGAATCACGGATCCCGTTAGGTCGACGAGGCGAGTCCTCAAGAAGGTGATCTGCTGCTGCCAGGCGTCTCTCTGTGTCGGAAGGACGGCGAATTGCGAGTTGCGAACCAGACGCCCGATAACTGAGTCCGGCGAGGCTTCGAGGAACTCGGCGATTGACGCGGCGTACCACGCGCGCGACAACCTGGCAGGAGGGCCACCCGCGTCGCCCAGTGTCTCCATTGGCCGGAAGCATGCCAAGCTGAGGAGGCAAATGAAAGCCCCTGGACAGGGCCTCCTGCGTGCGCGGGTCGGTGATGAGGGGGATGGAGTCGGCCGCGGGCGAGTGGTCGGAGAGGGCGACCGGAATCTCTTCCGGCGCATTCGGCGCTATCAGTCGATGCAGGAGAGGCAGGAAAAGCCCCGGGGCGATGGCGGGGAGGAGCTGAGGCGGCGGTTGGCGGGGTCTTCGAGCCGGAAGCTGACCGGGCGGGGTGATGGCTTACGCCGGAACCCGAAGCCTGTCGTACAGGAACTCGGGAGCCAGGTCCGCTCCATTTGGCCAACCGATCGTGTGAAGGCTCGGGTTCAAGGTGAATCGCCGAAAGTAGGTGACGTCGCGGAGGGGTTCGAAGATTGGACCCTGGAGTTCGCCGGAGAGGTCGACCTCACCCTCGGCCCCGTCGCTGAATCGGAGCCAGATGACGAAGTCGCTCACGTAACGAGATTCGATAAGTCGTGGCATGGTCTACTCCAATGGGTCTATCGGCTTCAAGGGCTGGTGCTGGCGAGCCCGCTCCCAGTCCTCCATCAGTTCAGCGGCATGAGTCTGACGCCACTCCAACACGTGAGCAAGCGCCCGCCTCGGCAGACTCCCCCAGAGCACCGCGCCGTCGCTGATCGAAACGGCCACTTCGGCGTCGCCGTAGTGCGCGTGGAAATGCGGCGGGTTGTGATCCTTGTAGAACATGCCGATCACGATCCCAAGGAACCGGCTGATCTCTGGCACGAGCCAATTGTATCCGCGCGCACGAGCGGGTAGTCCTCCCTGGGCCTGGAGCCGGCGTGGGGAAGGACCATCGCGTGGTGCTGGTGTCGGAGGCGGGGGGTCTGATGGACGCGGAGGGCGACTGGAATCTCTTCTGGCGCGTTCGGCGCTATCAGTCGATTCAGGACACGCGAGAGTAGGGCAGACTACGCGGCGCTCGTTCGGACCTTGAAGCGAAGACCCGCGCGATCCACGATGTCTTGCAGGGCCAGGCGCACGAACTGAGCTTCGCTGAGTTGAAGGGCGCGGGCGAAGCGGGCGGCTCGATCTGGACTGACGGCCTTGCGGCCGCACTCGATGTCGGAGAGGTGTGACTTGGAGATCCCCAGCAGCCGAGCGAAAGCAGCCTGGGACATCTCCTCGCCCTGCCGATGCGCGAGGAGCAGGTTGGAAAGGGTCAAGGGCCCGACGAGCTTGAGCAGGAATTCCGCGGCGTCGACGCCCTTTCCAGCGCGTTTAGTACTCATGCTTCGTGACCCTTTCGACATAAACCAGTTCGACGCTTTCGTCCGTGGTGATTCCATAAATCGCGCGGTACGCCCTGCTCAGCCGGATCGACCGATACCCGTGCCAGATCCCCTGGAGAGGTTCGTCGTGATAGCCCGGAATCCTTCGGACCTCCTGAAGGCCCTGGTACCTGACGGCAGCGTACACCACTGGGGTGTATCTCGCGAGTTGACGACGTTGATGGTTTCCGGCATGGCGCGACAGCGTAGCGATCCAACATGCCGGACAAGCGCTCCCTGTCTTCGAGCGCGATCGGGTGGGCAGCCGAGCCCCTCCTGCAAAAGTGCCGCTGTGAGCCAGTAGTTGCCTCACCGTCGAATCAAGGCGGTGAGGACGGCCATCAAGCGAAGCAAAACGATGCGGGCCTGAGGGCTGCCGGCGGGTGCGGTTTCGAGATCGAGGAGGTCGAGCACGGCGAGGCACTCGAAGGCACTGCCTCGCGACATGGCGTAGTGCCGAGCTTGATCGCGCGGGGTGCTCCGGCCAGCGCCCTCGGCCAAATTCAAAACCGCGCTGATGCTGGCGCGATCGAGTTGGTCGGAAAGTTCGGTGCGCTTCAGCGGAAGCCATCGAACGACGTGGGCCCGAAAAGCCAGTGCGAGGCGGTACGCGTCGAAGCGGTGCAGCGAAGCGGCTGGCGCGAGGGATGCAACGGGAGTGGCGGCGGGAATCATGATGAAGACCTTTCTGAGGACTCAAGCGTGGCCCTCACCTGGCAGGGCCACGCGTTGAAAGTCACGCTCCTCCTTGACCCCGCCGTCACGGACGCTGCATCCCTCGTGACAGGCGCGTGGGAGTAGGAGACGCTTCCGGCGCCTCAGTTGCGATGCGGCGTCGTACGGTTTCGTGCGCGGGAACGTGAACGCGGCGGAGGTCCTGGGAAACGTGAACGAGCAGCGGTCCGGCGGCAACGCTGACGGCCCGAAGTTTCGGCTCCAAC
>JANLWV010000260.1:0-4298 GCA_031364765.1 Vicinamibacteria bacterium | reverse complement strand
TAGGTGTCGAGGTTGGTGTGGTGCGTCCTCGTGTCGTAGTCCGCCTGATCCTGGATCATCTGGAAACCGGGCAGGCCCACCGCGTCGAACGACAGGTGGTCCGTTCCGCCGGTGTTGCGCAGGCTCACCGTGGTGACGCCGAGATCGGTAAAGGGCTTGATCCACGATTCGAAAATGGGCGCCGCCGCGGCATTCTGCTGAGCCCACACCCCGCGAACTTTGCCGGTTCCGTTGTCCAGATTGAAGTAGGCCGAGAACTTCGGGTGATCCGCTCTCAGGGTGAGAGGGCCGGTGGAAGGGCGCATGAAGGAAGGAAGAGCCCGATCTTCGGGTTTCGGCGCGGGACGCGAACCGAAGTGCTCACGGACGTAAGCGGCTGAACCCAGAAGTCCCTGCTCCTCCCCGGTCCAGAGGCCGATCCGGATCGTCCGCTTGGGCTTCATGTCCTTAAGGATACGCATCACCTCCATGGCCACGGCCGAGCCGGCGGCGTTGTCGGTGGCTCCGGTCGCCGGGTGCCAGGAATCAAGATGCGCGCCCACCATGACGATCTCGTTTTTCCTGACGGGGTCGGAGCCCGGGATTTCGGCGATCGTGTTGTAGGCCATCGGATCCTCGTCGTGAAATCGCGACTTGACGTCAAGTTCCAGTTCGACATCTGTCTTCTTCTCCATGAGCCGCGCGATCCGGTTGAAATGTTCGGCCGCCATCACCAGGGCCAGGGGTCCCGTCTCTTCGCCCTTCTCCCGCGAGCCGCCGCCACCCACGAGAATCATTGATGCATCAAGGCGGGAAGCCTCGATCGTGGCCAGGGTCTTTTCTTTGCCCAGGAACTCCCGAAGGGTGCGCTGGAAGGCGAACCGCCGACGTATCGCCTGCGGGTCGGTTGGAGCTCCCGGGGGCGCGCCCGCGGCCGGAGCGCCAGGACGCCTCGGCATCTCAAACAGACTCACCTGGCGAAGTTCGTCATCGTCGTAGCGGTCGAACAGCACCGCATCTGGAGCTTTTAATTCGCGGGCGTCGCCGATCAGGAGAATCGCGCCCTCGAGTTTCCCTTTCCACTTTTCGAGGTCAGCCTCGGTCTCGAGCGCTCCGGCCTTGACGACTTTTCCCCTTACCACGCCGTTTGTCCCCGGCGTCCAGGCTTTAGGAACCGCGATCAGCGGCGCTCCCTGGGGCGATACCATCGTGACCGAAGACTTGTCGAACGACCAGCCCCGGCCGAAAGGACCCCAGGATTCAAGATGCGCGTTGGCCAGGCCCCAGTCCTCGAGTTGCTTTCGTGTCCATTCGTTGGCGGTCTTCAGCTGGGGCGAGCCGGTGAGGCGCGGCCCGATCACGTCGGTCAGTTGCCTGAGGGTCTCCATGACCTGGGAGTTCGTCCCGAGCGCCTCGTCGCGAATTTTCTGAACGGCGGCGTAGTCGACGCTCTCCTGAGAAAACGCGGGACCACTGGCGACGAAGGCGACAACGGTCGCGGCGGCTGGGAATCTCATTTGGCGAGGTCTCCAAACTGGGTTTTGATTTCTCGGGCGAACCCGGCAATTCCGTCCTGCCAGGGCGGCAGAAGGATTTGCGGCTGCTGGATTGTACGCAAGACGGAATAGCGCGGGCGTGGGGCGGGGCGGGGATATTCTGTCGCGGGCACCGGGAGGACGGTCGTGGCCATTCCCAGCTCGCGGAAGAGACAGGTCGCGATGTCGAACCAGGAGGCGCCTTCGCCCGCGCCGGCGAGGTGGTACGTGCCAAAAACTCCGGTTTCGATCAGGGTGAGGATGGCCACGGCCAGATGCGCCGCCGACGTGGGCGAACCCTTCACGTCGCTCACCACTTTCACTTCCTTGTGCTTCATGGCGAGGAAATAGAGGGTCTTCGGAAAGTTGTTCCCCCGTGGCTCATACACCCACGCGGTGCGGACCACGTAGTGGCGCGGATTCACTTCGCGAACGGCGATCTCGCCGGCGAGCTTGCTGCGGCCATAGTTCGATAGAGGCGCCGGACGGTCGTACTCGTGGTACGGAATCGCCTGCTGGCCGTCAAAGACGTAGTCCGTCGAGACATGGAGAATGGCCGCTCCGGCCTCGGCGGCGGCGAGGCCCAGGTTCCTCGGGCCCACCGCGTTAGAAAGAAAAGCGGCGTCGGGATCGGCCTCCGCCCGGTCCACATCGTTGAACGCGGCGGCATTCAGAACAAGAGCCGGCTGGTGGGCGCGAACCGCTGCGCGCACATCGTCAAGGCGCGTGATGTCGAGCTCGCGGTGCGACAGGGGGACAAGGTCATGGCTGCCCTTCCGCGCGCAGATCTGCCGGCCAAGTTGCCCGGAAGCGCCGGCAAGCAGGATTCTCATCAGGCAGCGTAGCGGGGAAGACGGGGAATGAGGTCGGCCAGAGGGGGGGCCTTCTGGTCGCGAACCGACAGCGTCGGCTCCCCCGCCGGCCATTCAATTCCGATCGCCGGGTCGCTCCAGAGCACGGTCAGTTCGTCGCTCGGGTCGTAATAGTCGGTGCACTTGTACTCGACATCAACCACCTCTGAGAGAACCGCGAAGCCGTGGGCGAAGCCGGGCGGCACGTAGAGCTGCCGGAAATTGTCGCCCGAGAGCAACGCCGAGGTCCATCGACCAAAGTTCGGAGAGCCCACCCGAACATCCACGGCCACGTCGAGCATGGAGCCGGACACCGCGCGCATGAGCTTGGCCTGCGGCTTCTTCACCTGCAGATGAAGCCCTCGAACCGTGCCCTTCAACGACCTTGAGTGATTGTCCTGGACGAACGAACCGGGAACTCCCGCACTCTGGTACCTTTTGGCGCTGAAGGTCTCCAGAAAGAAACCGCGGGCATCCTGAAACACCCTGGGCTCGATGATCAGGACGCCGGGCAGGGTTGTTTCGATGACCTTCAAGCCCCTTGTTCCTCAGCCACCAGGCGGAGCAGATATTGCCCGTACTCGTTTTTCTCCATCACCCGCCCCGCCCGTTCCACTTCGTCGAGGCTCATGAAACCCATCTTGAAGCCCACTTCTTCGGGACACGCGACCTTGAGACCCTGTCGTTCCTCGATCGCCTGAATGAAAGTGGAGGCCTGAAGGAGTGACTCGTGCGTTCCGGTGTCGAGCCAGGCCATGCCGCGACCAAGGATGACCACGTTCAGGTCGGCCCGTTCAAGGTACGTTCTGTTCACATCGGTGATCTCGAGTTCGCCCCGGGCCGAGGGCGTGAGGGCCGCGGCGATGTCCAGAACCCTGTTGTCGTAGAAGTACAGTCCGGTGACCGCGTAGTTCGACTTCGGCTGCTTCGGCTTCTCCTCGAGGCTGGTGGCCTGACCGGCGGCGTCGAAGGTCACCACACCGTAGCGCTCAGGATCTTTGACCCTATACGCAAACACGGTGGCGCCGGAATCGCGCTCTGCCGCCGCTTGAAGGTCGCGCCGGAGACCATCGCCATAGAAGATGTTGTCGCCCAGAGCGAGGGCGACGCTGTCCTTGGAAACGAACTCGCGACCGATGATGAAGGCCTGCGCGAGGCCATCCGGGCTCGGCTGCGTGGCGTACTGGAGGCGAATGCCGAACTGCGACCCATCCTTGAGGAGCCGCTTGAACCCTTCCTGGTCCTCGGGAGTCGTGATCACGAGAATGTCGCGAATCCCCGCGAGCATCAACGTGGTCAGCGGGTAATAAATCATCGGCTTGTCGTAGATCGGCACAAGCTGCTTGGAAACCGCGAGGGTCAGCGGATAGAGCCGTGTGCCCGAGCCACCGGCGAGGATGATGCCTTTGATGATCGTCTCCTATGACTTCCCGGCGTGGCCCAGTCTCTCGCGCGCGTATTTCCCTTTGGTCACGGCCGCGGTCCATTCCGGGTGGTCAAGATACCAGCGCACGGTCAGCCGCAGCCCCGCCTCGAAGGCGTGCGTCGGTTCGAAACCGAGTTCGCGCCGGAGCTTCGTGGCGTCGATCGCGTACCGCCGATCGTGGCCGGGCCGATCCTTTACGAACGTCTTCAGGTCGGTGTAGGCGCTATGCCCCTGGGCGCGAAGCGCCAAATTCGATGCGGAAGGTCGCTCCGCCTCGATGGCCGCACAGAGCACATCCACGACTTGAAGGTTCGTCCGCTCCGAGTTCCCGCCGATGTTGTACCTCTCCCCGATGCGGCCGCGCTGGAGGACGGCCAGGATCGCGTCGCAGTGGTCGGCGACGAAGAGCCAGTCGCGTATGTTGCCGCCGTCGCCGTAGATGGGCAGGCTCTTCCCCTCGAGGGCGTTCAGGATCATGAGGGGGATCAGCTTCTCAGGAAACTGATA
>JANLWV010000234.1:0-10768 GCA_031364765.1 Vicinamibacteria bacterium | reverse complement strand
TTCCACTCGTCATGACGCCGAACGCCTTCAAAGATCAGGCCCATCAGCTCTCGGGTCGGGTTCAGGACATCGGCGCCGGGCCCATCCTTGCGATGGACGAAGGCGAAGGTTCCCGGGAAGGGCCGGATCAACAGCTCGTAGAGAGCATCCTCGCCCAAGAGGCGGCCAAAGGACGCGCTCTGGAGGCGGCCGTCGAGGAGCCAGAGTTTCGAGGTGGCCTCGCCCGCGCTGTTGATCAGGGTCAAGAGGCCCGTCATCCCGCCCTGGGCCAGAGTCTGGAGCAGCATGGGAAGGCCGAAGAAACTGAGATCTCCAGAAAATGTCGATGCGGCGGGCTCAGCGGGACGTGACCTCTCGGTGAAGAGGGCGAGAGCCTCGGCGGCCAAAACGCCGTAGGGTTCGTCGCCGTGCTTCTTGACGATCTCCTGGAACAGCGCCTTCACCTCCAGGCTCGGCGTTCCGGAGAGGGCCTGGACGAAGGAAGCGGCGCGCCCGTTATCCTTTCGAAATTTCACCCCGAGCATGCCGCGGGGAAGTTCCGCGCGCAAGGCCTCGATCAGTCGGTTCATCAACTCGGCGTGCTTCGAGAAGTCGGCGTGGGCGCCTTCGGCCAGACGCTTCGCGCAGTCGCGCAGCTCGGGCTGCGTCTTCATCCCGTGGTCGACCAGCGCGCGCAGACCGCGCGCGCTGCCGGAGCGGGCGAGCGCGCCGCAGGTGCGATCGAGCAGATCGGACACGTCGTCGGCCGTGACCGACGGCGGCATGGCCGCGGGCCTTGCGAGAAGACCCTCGTACAGGCGGAGCAGGCCGACCAGGGCGCGTTCGACCTTGTCGCCCTTGGCCTGCCCTAGAAAAT
Source organism: Vicinamibacteria bacterium (assembly GCA_031364765.1). Taxonomy (GTDB): domain Bacteria; phylum Acidobacteriota; class Vicinamibacteria; order Fen-336; family JAGNNV01; genus JAGNNV01. Next base: position 9,912 of record JANLWV010000234.1, on the reverse strand, counting down.
AGATGGCCTGGGTTGCCACCGCGGGGTCCGTCCCCTTGGCCGCGTGCTTCACGACAATGTCGACCTCGCGGTCGATCGAGCCATCCGCGGGGCGCGGGATTCTTCTCACCAGGCGCAGGGCCAGGGCGGCGAAGGTGGCGTCGGTCACAGCCTCCGGGGCATCGAGCCATTCGAGCGTCCTCTCGCGCCCCGCAGGGCCGTGCGCCTCGATGAGCGAGGAGAGATCGTGGCGCCGCGTTTCGTCGCCTTCTCCGCGAAGGGATTTGAGCAGTCCGTCGGGGCTGAGCGCGTGGAAGAACGACATCATCGTTCGCAGCGCGGAGAGGTTTTCGGGTTTCTCCGCCGCGGCTCGCAAAGCATTCATATCGAGGTAGTCGGAGGCGTTGCGGAGGCTTTCGACGTAGCTCGGCTGGACCCGTTGCTCGGCGACCATCTCGTTCGCCATAACCAGGATGGACTGCGCGCGGCCGACATTGCCGTCGTTGAACTGGGCGATGGCGGCGTGGACCATCTCACGGAACCGCTTCGCGATTTCCTCGTTGTCCTGGCCGAGGGAGACGATCTGGCGCATGGCCCCCAGGCGTTCGCCTGGGCGCGCGATTTCGCCCGTACTGTGGTGTGCGAGGGCGCCCCATCCGGGCAGGCTTTTGGCGATTGAGTTGAGGACGTTCGCGGTTGCCGGGTCGATGCCCACGTCCTTGAGGGGGGCGAGGGTGGCGTCGAGTTCCTCGCGGGTCGACGCCTCGAGAGCCGCGGTGGCCATGAACTCCGAGGCCACTTCGTCGCGTCGGGCGCCCGGAGCCTCGGCCCCGATCTGGTCGAGAAAAACCGCCATCCGGTGGGCCACCGTGGCCCTTACGGGGACGACGGCCGGAGCCTGCGCCAAAAGCGCGCCGGGGGCGGTGAGAGAGGCGCCGAAAGTGATGAGGCCTTCAATCAACCGTGTCCTCTGGGTAGCCGGACAGTGTCCAACGAGCTCCTGGCCGTAATCGTTCAGGAAGCCGCCAAGTTGTGCACGCGGGACGAGGTCGAACTCTCCCATCATCGCGATCTTCCGGACGGCATGGAGCATGTGGCTCGCCCGGGCCTCGTCCGTTTTCGGCCCACTGGCCCCCTCCACCCAGCGGATCGTCTCTGCGGCAAGAGCGTGGGGCGGATTCCCCAATAGAACCCCGAACTCCTCTACCAGCATGAGGGGAGCAATCTGGTCGGAGAGATAGCGGTGGAATTCGAAGGCCGCGGCGGCGAAGTCGGCAGAGGTTTCCAAAACAGGGTGAGCATATTCCGGACCGGCTCGGCGTGCTTGCCGCGCTCAATCCGGGCAGTTAAGGACGGGCTCTTGTGTGAGACCCGCAGCAACGAATAACCTCGCCGGCCATGGCCGTCAACGTGTCGGATCTGAGGCGAGGCGACATTCTCGAGATCGACGGAGATCCGTGGCAGGTGGGGGAGGTGCAGACGCAGACCCCGTCGGCTCGGGGGGCCTCCATGCTCATCAAGACCAAGATCAAGAACCTCCGCACCGGCCAGAGTCAGGCGAAAACCTGGCGCGGCGGCGACCTGGAGAAGGGCGCCGAGGTGGACTACCGAAACGCTCAGTTTCTATACAAACAGGCCGAGGAGTTCGTGTTCATGGACCTCGCGTCCTACGAACAGTTCACGCTCGATGCGGAGCGAGTGGGTGATTCGGCGGGGTTCATGCTTGAGAATCTCGAGGTCCGGACCACGCTTTTCCAGGACCGCGTCATAGCCCTCATCCTGCCCATTGCCGTGGATCTGGAGGTGACGGACACGGCGCCCGCCATCAAGGGCGCGACGGCGCAGGCTCAGCTCAAGCCGGCGATCACGGAGACGGGGGCGCAGGTGATGGTGCCGTCGTACATCGAGACGGGCGAAAAGATCCGCGTCGACACCCGCGATGGCCGGTTTCTGGAGCGGTCGAAGTAGCTCCCGGTGGAAGTTCAGCGGCGGCGATAGCCCGGACCCAGCAGCGCGCGACCGGGCCTCGCCTTGGTGATGGCGCCGTCATCGACCACAAGCTCGCCGTTCACCGCGACGTAGGGAATTCCCGTGCTGTAGTGGAGCGGGTCCGCGTAGGTCGCTACCGCACTCACGGTGTCAGGGTCGAAGACGACCAGATCGGCGGCCATTCCCGCGCGGACGATCCCTCGATCAGACAGGCGCATCCGGGACGCGGGCAGCGACGTCATCTTGCGGACGGCCTCTTCCAGGCTCAGGAGCTTCTGCTCGCGCACGTAGGTGCCAAGAATCCGGGCCGCGGAGCCCCAGGCTCGCGGGTGCGACTTCTGTTTGGAGAAGATGCCATCCGTAGCACTCGCTCCAGAGTCGGTGCAGAAGGAGACGAAGGGATGTCGCAGGGCGTCCTTGACGTCATCCTCGCTCATCGAGAAGGACACCCGGGCCGTGTTGCCTCGGTCGGTGGCGACGATATCGATGATCAGGTCGAGCGGGTCCTTGCTCGCGGTCTGGGCGATCTGCTCGATGGTCTGGCCTTCGTATTTCTTCAGGCTCGGATTGAGAACGCTGGTCACCAGAATGCGCGAAGCGCCCGCCGGCCAGTCCGCATTTTCCGGCGAGGCGAGGAAGTCGGCGCGGATCCTGCCGCGCTGCTTGGGATCCAGGAGCCGGGCCACCATCTTGTCCGATCCGCCTTCGCGGACCCAGACCGGCAGGCTCGCGTCGAGGTTGTTCGAACTCGCGGCCCACGGATACTGATCCGCGCTGATGTCGAGTCCGCGGGCGCGCGCATCCTCGATGCGCCGGAGCATCGCTTTCATCCGGCCCCAATTGGCCTTTCCGGACGCTTTGATGTGATAGATCTCCGCGGGAATCCTGGCCTCGCGAGCGATACGGAAGACCTCGTCCATGCTGGCATCGATGCCGCCACCGTTGTCGTCGCCTTCGTCGCGCTGATGCGTGATGTAGATGCCCCCGTAGCGCGCGGCGACCTTGGCCAGGGCGATGATCTCGTCGGTGGACGCGAAACGGTCCGGCACGTAGATCAGCGACGTCGAGACGCCAAAAGCACCTTCCTCCATGGCTTGAGCCACCGCGGCTTTCATGGCTTCGAGTTCCGCGGGTGAGGGCGCGCGATTCTCCTCGCCGACGACCAGGCTTCGCACCCCGCCCGCTCCCACGAAGGTGCCCACGTTCACGGCTGAACCGCGTTTCTTCAGTTCGGCGAAGTAGCCTCCGAGGGTCGTGAAGTTGGGGGTGTAGCCGTAGTGCTCGTACGTGGACTTGCCCGCAGCGAGCATGCGGGCGTTCAGGGGGGCGATCGAGCCACCCTCACCGGTGATCTCCGTGGTGATGCCCTGGGTGATCTTGCTGGCGGCGCGGCCGTCAACCAGGAGGCGGTACTCGGACTGGCCCATCATGTCGATGAAGCCGGGGGCGACGATCAGGCGGCTGGCGTCGATGCGCCTCGTGGCGGTGGCGCCGGTGAGTTGGCCGACCGAGGCGATTCGGTCGCCGACCACGCACACATCGGCGCGGAACCAGGGAGCGCCGGTGCCGTCGACCACGCGACCACCGGCGAAGAGCAGGTCGCACTGAAGCGAAGGCGTCTGCGCCGCGCCGGCTCTTCCCTGCGAAGAGGGGCTTAGGGCGAGGCCGATGGTGAGGGCGAGCCAGCCGTGTGATTGCATTCGTTTCTCCAAAGGGGATGGACGCACGACGATACCGCGGGCCGGGCCCTGGGGCTGTGGCCGGCCGGTTGCGGTCCTACCCGAAGACCGACCGCAGGGCCCCTTTCAGCCGGCTGGCGATTCGTCGAAGGAGGTTCGGAGGTTCGGCTGTAGCTTCAGAGACAATTATGGCCTGCGCGTCCACGCCAGGGGCTGGTTCAGGCCGGGCGGCGCCTGCGCGGCTTCGGGAGAGGAGTGAAAGACGACCGACGGTCCACATTTTTTTGACCCTTGATCCCTATGACTCGGCTTGCGTGATGTCTCGTGATGATGGCGAACGCGTAGCCTACTTCGGCGAGGCCACGATGGCGATCTGGTCTCCGCGAGCGCTGGTGGCGAGACGGGTCAGGTCCTTGAGGCCGAGTGCCGCGAAATCCGCAATCTCGCGCCACTCCGTATCGGCGCCCGGCTTCCACGCGAGGATCTTTGTGCCCGACGAAATCAAGAGCGTTCCATCACCGAGCCACGCGTAGTCTTCTCGGCCCTTGGGCGCTCGGACGATGTCCCTTATGACACCTCTTGCATCGACTTCCTTGATCATCCATTCTTCCGGGCTGAGCTTGTGGAGGAAACTCGCCGCCGCCCGACCGGGGATCTTGTGGATGGACCGGCCGACGTTTGTCGCGATGAGTTTTGACTCTTCGGTCGCGAGGTCAATCAGCTGAAGAGTGGCGGGATTTCCCAGGACGAACGAAGCGACGACTTGAGGTTCGGGAAACGCGAAGTAGCCGATGGGTCGGGTCGTGGCAATCAAGAGATCGTCGGCCTTGCCCTTCGCGGGGTCGAGACGCCACAGGCGCTGGACGCCGTCCAGTTCGACCCGGATCACGCCATAGCCCCGGCCGTCGGGCATGGGTGTCGCGGAGTACTCGCTTTCGGCGGTTTCCTTGACCGCAGCGAGCCTGCCGGTTATGAGGTCGTATCTGAAGATGTCGGTGCGCGAGCCCGCGTCGCCGCGGGTGAAAACGATACCGCGGCCGTCGGTCTCAAACTTGGGCTGGCTGTCGTAGCCCGTGTGATTGGAAATGTTCTTCGGCGTCCCGATCTTCAGGGATGGACCCAGCCCGGTGATGGGAGCGAGGTAGATCTCGCTCTCGGGCAGGGGACCCGCGGGAGCCACAGGCGGACCGGCGTTCCACCACCACTGCTTCTGACGCGGTGTCTTCTCCGGCGCGAGTTTGTCCAGAGTCTCGCCATCGAAGAGCTCACCGTTCTTCATCACGTATCGCACGGAGGATGTGTTGCGAATATTCTCGATTGGATTCTTGTCGAGGACGACCAGGTCCGCGAGCTTGCCCGCTTCGATGCTGCCCAGATCCTGGGCGTAGCCGATGGCCTCGGCGCCGTGAAGGGTGGCGGCTCGAAGGGTTTGGAGGGGCGTCAAGCCCCCGCTTTGCAGCGCCCACATTTCCCAGTGGACTTGAAGACCCTGAAGCTGCCCGTGGCCGCCGATGCCCACGCGTCCGCCCGCCCGGACGATCTTCGCCGCCTCGGTCGCGAGCTTTTTGAAGACGTGCTCGTCCTCGGCAAACCAGGGGCGGCGTTTCGCTTTCGCCTCCAGGACATTCGTGGGAAGGAACCGGCGCAGCTTGGGATCGTTCCAGACGTCCGTGGTTTCGTAGAAGTAGTTTTCGGCCCACGGTCCGCCGTAGGCCACGAGCAACGTGGGCGTGTACGTGATTCCCGACTTCGCGAAGACTTCGACCACGTCCTTATAAAGGGGCACGATGGGCAGAGAGTGTTCGGTTCCAGAGAAACCGTCGACGGCGTGAGTGAAATCGAGCTTTAGATCGAGCGAACCCTCGGTGGTCGGCATGATCTTGTGCTCCTTGCTCGCTTCGATCATCCATTGACGCTGCCTGCGATTGCCCACCGTGTATGACTTCAGCGTGTTCGTCCGGTAGTACTTCGAGTATTTCTCGACCACGCTCTTGGCACCCTCGGCGGACTGGAAGTCGCTGTTGCTGAAAACGCCCGGGCCCGTATTGAAGGCCCGCGGCCCGACCATGAGGCCGGCGTCGATCATGTCCTGATAGGCGAAGACGTCGTTGGTTGCGGTCTGGGGATCGCGGCCGGTGGTGACGCCGTAGGCGAGGTTCGCTCCGAAAGGCCAGGCGTCGGTGTCGAGAACGCGCCTCCGCACCTCCGTCCAATGGGCGTGGACATCGATGAGGCCCGGGATGAGGGTCTTGCCGGCGACGTTCATTACGCGGGCGCCCGCGGGCACGACAGCGCTCCCCGCGGGTCCGATCGACTTGATCCGATTCGCTTCGATGACGATGTCCGCCGACTCCAGCACCTCATCCTGGTTGGCGGCGCTCATGGTGATGACACGAGCCCCGCGCAAGACGATGATGCCCGATGGAGTGGCGCGCGGAGCCTCAATCACGAAGTCGGTGATCAAGGCGCCCTCTTCCGATCTTTTCCCTGGCGTGGGCGAGGGCTTGGGCGCCGCGGGATCGTCCGGCGTCTTCTCGCTCGCCTCGGGCGCCCCAAGGGTCACGGCGCTCAGGGGCCTGCGGAAGAGGCTCGCGCCGAGAGTCCAGGCCACGGTCTTCCCGCCCTCGGTAAAGAAGAACTCGTCAACTCCGATGTCGGTCATCTTCGCGACGGGAACGCTGGGCGTTGAGACGTTGATGGCGGCCACACCTCCCGAGGAGGGCGGCGTGGGCATCGCGAAGAGCTGCGTAGAGACCGCGGCCAGAATGTGTTTGCCGTCGGGCGAAATGCGGACCTCGGAAGCGGGGGCCGGGTCGGGGGCGGAAGTCTTGCCGACCACTTTCACATGCGTGCGCCGATCCGTTCCGTCGAAGCGGACGGAGAAGAGGCCGTCACGCGAATTCACGTAGACCCGGTCCGTTTCGGGACCAAAGTGCGGTCGTCCGAAGCCGCGCGCCTGAAGAATCGGCTTCGTCTCTCCGGTGGCGGCCGAAATGGCCACGAGCTCAAGCCCCGCGGGCTCCGAGCCGCCCCATTCGGTCTCGATCTCCTGGCGCGACTGCCAGGGCGCGCGCAAGGCCACGATCAGGTCTCCGGCCGGCGAATAAACGGGATCGCGATAGAAGGCCGGGGCCTTCGTGATCTGAACCGGTGCGCTCAGGCCATCGCTCGACGTCTTCATCACGTGACCGCCCTCGCTCGACCACGTCACGTAGATGATCGTCCTGCCATCCTTCGACCACGCGGGAAGGTACTCGAACGCGGTCTGCGAAGTCAGTCGTTTCGGAGGGCCACCCGCGACCGGCGCCGTATACAGCTTGCCGAACGCTGAGAAGGCCACGCGGATCCCATCGGGCGAGACGGAGGCGCCCTGGATGATCCGCGCTCGCACCGGGCCCTGTTCGATGCGGGCGGGGAAGTCGAGCAGAGGCCCCAGGTCCAGAGCCACGTGCGCCTTGAAAGGAATCACGGTGTCCGCGCCGGTCGCTACCGAAACCCGGTGGATCTTCCCGCCGTGCGCGATCACGATCTCTCTGCCGTCGGGAGTGAAAGCGAAGCCCGGGAGCAGGTCTCGGGTGAACCGGGACTCCTGGTCGTCGCGTTGAACGGGATACGTGAGCCAACGGTCATCCCCGGTTTGGAGATCGCGAATGCGCAGTCCCGTCTGGGTGTTGAAGCGTGTGCCGTAAACGAGAGTGCGGCCATCTTTGGAGAGCGTGGGTCGGAACGCGCTGCCGTTCGCCTGGGTGAGGATGTCTTCGTCCCCGGTGCGACGGTCCTTGCGCGCGATCTGCCATAGCGGGAACGAGACGTTGTAGGCGAAGCCGCCTTTCTTGGTCGCGTAGTAGAGGTACCGGCCATCCCCAGACACCGCGACGCCGAGAGCATTGTGCTGCTCGGGAGCGGTGGTCTCGGGCTTGGCTTTGGCTTGCGTGACCTGAATTCCTGAACCCCCACGCGAGTCGTAGATCCAGAGTTCGAACGTCCGAAGCCCGGGGACGTTGCGAGAAACGATGACACTCTGTCCGTCTTCGGTCCACCCAGGCGACGCGAATGACGCCTGCTTCTCCTTGGTGAGTTGTTTGGCCCCCGTGCCGTCGGACTTCATGATCCAGACGTTGTCCGCTCCGTCACGATCGGAGAGGAAGGCCACCTGCGAACCGTCGGGCGAATACCGAGGCTGCGAGTCGAAGGCCATGCCGGTGGAGATCCCCCTCGCGTCGCCGCCCGCGATAGGAATGGTGTAGATCTCACCTGCGAGTTCGAACACGATCGTCTTGCCGTCGGGAGAGACATCAAGCGAGACCCAGGTGCCTTCGTCGGTATCGAAGGCCAGCTTGCGTTCGGCCTTGAGCGGCAAGCCGCTTTTGTCGGCAGCGGGCGCACTGCTCAATGGCTGCTCCTGCGCAGCTACGCGACTTGTCCCGTGAGCCAGAGACAGGAGCGAAACGGAGCCGGCGACAACAAATCCGGCACGCAAACGTGCGTACGCCATGGGGGGAATCTCCTCGAAGAGGGTGAAGGCCTGCGAGCTGAGCCGCGTGAGCCAGGCAGCGAAGGATAACGTGAGCCCGTGGTCGCGACGCTCTTTAGCTCCCTGCCTGATCCGTCCGCCTCAAGCGACAGACTTCTGGGCCGGTTCCTGGACTACGTCGCTTCGAGGGGCCTGACCCTGTATCCCGCACAGGAAGAGGCCATCCTCGATCTTTTCGAGGGGAAGAACGTCATTCTGAACACGCCCACGGGCTCGGGGAAGTCGCTGGTGGCTTCGGCCATGCACTTCGACGCGCTCACCCGCGGCCGCCGGTCGGTTTACACCTGCCCGATCAAGGCCCTGGTCAACGAAAAGTGGATGGCGTTGTGTCACGAGCTGGGGCCGGAGAACGTCGGCCTGTCGACCGGCGATGCGACGGTGAATCGCGATGCGCCCGTGTTGTGCTGCACCGCAGAAGTCCTGGCCAACATCGCGCTGCGCGACGGCGAGGACGCGCGCATCGATGACGCGGTCATGGACGAATTCCACTGGTATGCCGACCGCGACCGGGGTGGGGCCTGGCAGGCGCCTTTACTCGCGCTGAAGAGGACGCGCTTTCTGCTGATGTCGGCCACCCTGGGAGATATGACGTTTTTCGCGGAAGCGCTCACGGAGCTCAACGGGCTTCCGACTTCGACGGTGATGTCGGTCGACCGGCCGGTGCCGCTCGAGTTCACGTACTCCGAGATCGCGCTTCCGATCACGCTTGAGAACCTGGTGGCTGAAGGCAAAGGCCCGGTCTACGTCGTTCACTTCACGCAAGCCGACGCGGCCGATAGCGCTCAGGCGTTTACCAGCCTGGCGCTCTCGACCCGCGATGAGAAGAACGCGGTGGCGAAGGAGATCGAAGACTTCAAGTTCTCGAGTCCTTACGGCCCGAATGTGAAGAAGTGGTTGAAGGCCGGGATCGGTCTGCACCACGCAGGACTACTGCCGAAGTACCGTGTCTTGATCGAGCAGCTCGCCCAGCGCGGGCTTTTGAAAGTCATTTGCGGCACGGACACGCTGGGCGTCGGCATCAATGTTCCCATCCGGACGGTGCTCTTCACCAAGCTGTGCAAATACGACGGCCACAAGACGGCGGTTCTTTCCGCCCGCGACTTCCACCAGATCGCCGGCCGTGCTGGTCGCAGGGGCTTCGACGACGTGGGCTTTGTGGTCGCCCAGGCGCCCGAGCACTTCATCGAGAACCTGCGGCTGGACGAGAAGGCGGCTGCCGGCGGCAAGAAGTCGGTGAAGCGCAAGCAGCCCGACCACAACTTCGTGAACTGGGACAAGAAGACGTTCGAGCGCCTCAGGGGCGCGCCGCCGGAGCGACTGACCTCGCGTTTTCAGGTCACGCACGCCATGCTGCTCAATGTCCTGTCGCGGAAGACGGACGGCTGCTCGGCGATGCGCGGCATCATCAGCGACTCGCACGAGACAGATCACGCCAAGAAGGGCCACTTCAAGAGAGGGTGGCAGTTGTTCCGCTCGCTGGTGGAGCGCGGCATAGTGGAGATCACGGGAAGGACGGACGCAGGTTCCAGGGTCCGGGTGAATGTCGACCTGCAGGAAGACTTCTCGATGAACCACGCGTTGTCGCTCTACCTGCTTGAGACGATTCCGTTCCTCGATCCCGCCGCGCTCGCCTACCCGCTCGACCTCGTGACGCTGGTCGAGTCGATTCTGGAGAATCCCGAACTGATTCTGCGTCGTCAGCTCGACAAGGTGAAGGGCCGCGCCATCGCC
>JANLWV010000217.1:0-7290 GCA_031364765.1 Vicinamibacteria bacterium | reverse complement strand
CCGATCACGCCTCCGGCCGGGAACCTCACGGGTACAGACTCTGGGCGCTGCTGTGCCTCGAGCTGTGGTTTTGCGAGGTCGTGGAAGCCTCGCCGGCACCCGGATCGGCATAACCACGTCTTGAAGATCCTCTCTTTGTATGCGGGGCCTCCGCGAGGCGGCTGTTACAACCGTCTGGCCCGACTCCATGCGGCTCTAGCTCTGCGGGGTGCGATCGTTCATGTCGTGACGCAAGTCTCAGCCGAACCGCCGGTGGCTGGCCTTGTCTTTCACCGTCTGGAGGGAGCGAGCGGGCCGCTCTCCCTCTTCAGACTCGTCTCGGCCTCTCGTGTGGCGGCGCGGGTTGCGCGGGCAGAGCGAGTGGATGGTTTTCTGGCCTTTGGGTCGGTTCACTCCGCGCTCTTGCTTCCGTTCCGCGCCGGCAGGAGACTCGTCACGTTCCTCCGGGGGAGTTGGGTCGAGCAGGAAAAGGCCCGAGGTTCCGGGCCAATCCGCCTTGCTTCCGTGCGGTGGATCGAACGTCGCGCTCTTCGCGCCAGCACTGCGGTTATCGCCGTCTCGCGGGGCGTAACGCCGCCATGGATCAACCCAATCCTCATCCCGAACGACGCGCCTGAGCCACACCTCATCGATCGAGCGGCGGCGCGGGCGCAGTTGAACCTACCCCAAGGTGCGTTTATCGCCGGATCTCTGGGTTTGCTCGCACCCATCAAGTCGCTCGAGACCATCATTGACGCCGTGGGGGTCACGCACTCCGTGCACCTGGCGATTTCCGGATTCGGATCTTCGACAAAGTACGAGGCTTCGTTGCGCGCGCGCGCGACCGATCTCGTGAGGGCCGGTCGCGCCCATCTCTTTGGCTGGGTGGACCGCGACCTCTTCTTATCGGCCATCGATGTCCTCGTCGTCACCTCGCGCCACGAAGGCAGTCCGAACGGTCTCCTGGAAGGAATGGCCGCCGGCCTTCCCTGTCTGGGTTCGCGTGTGCCAGGCGTGGAGGAGACCTTGGGTGATGACGCGATGTTGTTTCCATTCGGCGACGCGCGCGCCCTGGCCAGGCGCCTCGGTGAGCTCGAGGCCACGCCCCTCGCGCGAGCGGACCTGGCCCGCCGCGCCGTCGAGCGATCGCGGGTCTACCGTTTCGACTGGGACGATGTGGCGTCGGGAGCGGTGCTGAAGGCCTTGCGCGGGGAGAGGGCTTCGGAATAGAGCCTGCCCAGGTCGTCCCGCAGCCGGCTGCCGTCAAACCGACCCTCCAAAACCAACCTGCGGCCGGCTCGACCCATGCGTTCGAGCGCTTCCGGGTCTGAGAGCGCGGAGCGGAGCGCTCGCTCCAGAGCGCCAACGTCTTCAGGGGGCACAAGCCATCCGGTTTCCCCGCCCTTGACAAGTTCAGGAATTCCACCGACGTTCGAAGCCACAACGGGCACTCCGAGCGATAGGGCTTCGACCAGGGCGAAGGGGAGCCCCTCGGACCTACTGGGTAAGACGAGAAGGTCGCTGGCCCCGAGCCACTCCGAAACCCGGCCGTGCGGCACGAAGCCCTCGAACCGCACCCGCCCGGCTGGAATCGCGCGCGCCGCTTCTCGCAAAGAAACTTCCATGTTTCCACCGCCGAGAAACACGAGTTGCGAGTTCGTCTCCTCCAGCACTCCCGTGGAAACTGCGCGCATGAGAACGTCGGGACCCTTCACGTGAGACAGGCGGCCGAGAAACACGACGGTTGTGCGTTCCTCGAGACCGAGCCCCTTCCGCAATGTCTCGCGATTTCCGGCCGGCGGATCAGTCAGATGGAGTGCTGCGCGCACCACGGACACGCGGTCGCTTCGTACCCCCATCGCGACCAGTTCGGCCCGCATGGCCTCGCTGACCGCCACGATCGAAGCCGCGCGACCGAGCGCTCGACGGACAAATCCGCTGCGACGCGCGAGGGCCAGATCGCTGCCCCAAATCGTCACAATCACTGGTGGACCTCGTCGGCCCGTTGCGAGAAGGGCGGCCAGGCCGCAGGGGATCCAATGGGCATGGACCACATCCGAGCGCCTGGCCAAACGACGCGCGGCGAGAACGAGGGCGAGGAGAAAGCCCGGCAGCGCCAGTCGGGCGCGACCATCTCCGCGCAGGTTTGCGAGCGTGCCGCTGCCGTACGCGACGCGCTCGAAGGACTCCGGGTAGGCGTATCGGAACCGCTCGACGGGAATGCCTCGCTTCGTTTCCAGGCTCGGCACTCCCGGCTCGTGCGGCGCCGAGACGGCGACGCGATAGCCCGCGCCCGCCAACATCTCCGCCGCGTTCTCGATGAAGTGACCCGCGAGGTCTCCCTCGAAACGCGGGTAGCTGGTCGTAAGGACTCCAATTCGCGGCCCTGCAATCATCGGTGACGTCGGACGATAGTGCAGTCCGCCTGGACTTTGTGCGCCGTTCATCACGCGGGCGCGACGGCGACATCGCTTTCGACCCGGGAACGCGCGCCTGCCCGCGAGGTATCATCAATTTACGGTCAGTTAGGGGCTGAAGCTTGGAACTGTCGTGGTGAACTTGTTTGGCTTCCAAATCGAGGGCCTGGACTTGGCGGCCTTCCTCGCCACGATGCGCGTGGCGTTTGTCGCGGTCACGGTGTTGGGCGCGGCCATCGCCTGGCGTGGGTCCAACGCAAAGGCGGCCGGCCGGATCATTCTCGGCGTCGGGATCGCCGGTCATGCTCTCGCCTGGTTCGCGACAGTGTTCCCGCTGCAAAACGTTTACGGCGCCAATGGGAGCATGGACCGCGAGAATCATCTCGGATGGGCGAATGTCGTGGCCCTCGGCTTCTCGCCCCTGCGCACTTTCCAGGTAAACCATCTGCACTTCGAACCCCTGTGGCCCCTGCTCACCGCCATGGCCGCTGGCTTCGATGTCGATCGTGTGGCCCTCGTCTTCCAATGGGCGCCCCTCGTTATCGGCATCGCTCTTCTGTTCGCAATTCGCTTCGCCTGGGCCAGAGGGATGTCACAAACGCCAGACACGCAAGCCGAGGCGGCGTTTGCGGCCCTGGGGGCTCTTTTGCTCATGGCGGTTCCCGCCGACTTCGCGGGACCCTTCAGGAATCCGTGGGCGCTCAGTTTCCTCCTGAAACCCAATCACGCCCTCGGCCTCGTTCTCGTCCCGTTCGCCGCTCTCGCCATGGCGCGGGCCTCCGACTGGAAATCGCGCCTGTGGGCGGGGTTCGTGCTTCACCTGATGGGCTGGGCCTTCGTGATTCACATGGCGTTCTTCGTGGCGGGCCTCGGGGTGTTCGTGGCCCTGTCGTTTGCCACCCGCCGATCGGAGCGGGTGAAAGACCTCATCGACGCGGGGACGGCCATCGGTGCGAACCTGCTGATCGTGAGCCCATACCTGGTGATGCTGGTGGTGGCCTATCCGTTTCTGAGCGGCAGCGATACGTATCGCCTGTCGCCTTTTTCCGAGCGACCCCTCGAAGGGCCGTTGCGTATCGGAGCGTTGTTCCTGCTGAGCGTGTTCGGCGCCTGGCGTTCGTACAAAGGGGGCGGGCGGTTCGGCCGGATTCTCGCCTGCCAATGGCTGAGCGCGCAGATCATCTGGCAGGCCTTTCCGGTTCTCGGGCTTTTCGGGCAGGCCCGCGAGCAGGACGAAGTGTTCTACTGGTGCCGGTTCTGGACCGGCCTGTTTGCGGGTGTCGGTCTTTTTCAGGCGGCTCAGAGCTTTCGCCCAGGAGCGCGAGTCCTGAAGGGGAGCGACGATGCGCGCCTCCATGGCGTCCCCGCGGCTATCACACTCATTCTCCTGGCGCCCTCTCTCGTTCCAGGCTGGTGGGATCCGTCGAGCATGGATCAGTACTTCATCGCGGCGCGCAAACCCATTCCCGACTGGATCGCAGAACCCACGCGCTTCATCAGAACCAGCACGCCGGTTGACGCGGTCTTCGCCTCAGACCAGAACTACGCGCGGTGGATCGCGGCATACGGGGCCCGCCGCGTCCTCGTCTCGAATTCGCTCAACCGACCGAACGACTATCGGCGCCGCCAGGAGATCGAGCGCGCCCTGCTGCGGGACGATTCCGAGACGCTGGTGGCTGAAGGTCGCGATCGGTACGGGCTTCAGTATGTTCTCGCGACATCGAGCCCGATGGACCCTGCCTTGGAGGGGACGCTCGATTTGCTGAAGACTCGCCCTCATCTCGAGCCGGTTTACGACCGCGAATTCGCGGAGACGAGGGTGATGATCCTCAGGATTCGCCAGGGAAACGAAGAGAAGTAGTGGAGGCCGAATCTCTCCTCGGCGCGCTTCGTTCGATGCTGGAGCAGGAGGCATCGATCCCGGCGTTGCGCGCTTTCCTCTTCCTGTTCGGAATTTGCGGGGCGCTCGCCTGGTTTCGAGGCGCACCCAGGCTCGCCCTCTCCCTGATCGTGGCCGGAGGATTCTTTGGTCTCTCCTTCTGGTTCGTTCAGATCCGGGCGCCATTCGGTCTTGGGACAGACGCCGAACTCACGCGTCAGTGGGCGCAGGCCGGCGTCAACGCCGTCGGCAAAACCCCAGGCTCCGGCTTCGTTTGGGGAACGGATGAAGAGCCCTCGTTGATTGGCGCCCTCGCCACCGCCGGGCTTCCGACGCGTTTCGTCTTCTGGTTGCCCCAGACGAGCGCCCTCTTGTCCCTGGTCGTTCTTACGCTCCTGCCCCTGATGCTCATCAGGAGCAGGACTGCGGCGGCGTTTGCGGCAAGCCTCGCCGCGGCAGGCGGGCTGTGGCCCGGGATTTCTCACTATGGGTCGCTCCTCCTTCGACCCTCCCTTCTTGTGGTTCTGGCTGGGGCAAGCGGCGCCGCCATCCTCTTGGCCCGTCGCAGCAGGATCCGCCGAGGATTCAATCGATCACGCCCTGGTCTTGCCGCTGCCCTGATAGCGGCGGCCGCGCTTCTTCGAGCGATCGCCGGAGACGCCGAATCGGGGACATTGGCCCCGCTCCTTCTGCTCGCTGCTTCGATCGCACTGGCCTCGCCCCTGCGCGCGTTCTTGCGGCAAGCGTCTTCATCGCAGGCAGGGGCCCGAGGCCTTGAAGCGTTCGGTCTGCTGGCAATTTTTACGGGAAGCGGTTTGTTCTGGTTCGATCCCCCGGCGACGCTGAAGGGCTTCTCGGAGTCGAGGATGAGCGGCGCGGCGCTTCGAAGGCCGCTCCAGTGGATCGCTCAGAACGTCCCTTTGGGCGATGTGATCCTCGCTTCGGCCCCGTACAGCGCGTCCATCGCTGCGTTTGGCGGACGGCGCGTCCTCTTTCCTGTGAGCGGCGACGAGAGCCGGGCCGGACCGCTCAAAGAGCCGCTCCGCCGCGCTCGACTTCTGGAATCAACGCTGCAGGGACGGCCGGTCGAGCGTCTCGCCGCCGCGTTTTCAGTCACGCATCTTTTCCTCGGCCCCGGTGAGGTGACGCCGCCCGCCACCGAAACAATGGACGCGGTCGAAGAGCCGGTACTCCGTCTCGTTCTCGTCTACCAGGACGTCGAGGATTTCCGCCTTTTTCGCCTGGCAAAGAAATAGACTGCCGTGGACCTCAGTGTTTCACGAACATCGCGTATCCGTTGTCATCCCTGCTCACAACGAAGAGCTCCTGATCGAGCGCGTCGTGGACGGCCTGCCTCCGTATGTCGATCACGTCATCGTGGTCGACGATGCCTCGGATGACAAGACGGCGGACAAGCTCGCGGCGCTCAAGGCGCAGCACGGAGAGCGCCTGACCGTCATCCGCCACGCCGAGAACCTTGGCGTGGGTGGAGCCATCGTGACCGGCTACGAGGCAGCGCTGAAGATCAGCGCCGAAAAGCACCTGGTGGCGGTCATGGCGGGCGACGCCCAGATGGACCCGGGGGACCTGCCCAAACTCTTGGCTCCCTGCGCCCTGGGCGAAGTGGACTACGCGAAAGGAAACCGCCTGAGCACCGGAGAAGCCTGGAAGCTCATTCCGCGCACGCGGTACCTCGGAAATGCGGTACTGTCGCTTCTCACAAAAATAGCGTCGGGGTACTGGCACGTGGCCGACTCGCAGACGGGCTACACCGTTATAACCGCCGAAGCCCTGGCCGTCCTACAACTGCGCCGCCTCTATCCACGCTACGGCTTCCCCAATCACCTTCTGGTCGAGCTCAACAACCACGACTTCAAGGTTCGCGACGTCCCGATCAAGCCCGTCTACAACGTGGGCGAAGTGTCGGGAATCAGGCTCTACAAGGTCATCCCCACGATCTCGTGGCTCCTCTTCCGCAGCTACTTCTGGAGGATGAAGGAGAAGTACATCATTCGAGATTTTCATCCGCTGATCTTCTTTCTCGGCTTCGGCTTTGCCCTGGCTGCGCTGGGCTCGGGCCTGGGCCTGTATCTGATTTACGCGCGCGTGACGATGGGTCCGGTCGCGCCCGTTGGGGCGGTTTTTGCCGCTCTGTTGGTCATCATCGGCGTTCAGAGTCTTCTGTTCGCGTTGTGGATGGACATGGAGCGCAACCGCGACTTGAAGTAGACGCGTTCAGGGGCCTGCTCGGAGAGAGGCGAAGAGCTGGGCGTAGCGCCCCGCGATGTCTTCGATCCGATAATGCTGGAGGCATCGGGCGTGAGCCGCGATGCCCAGTTCGGCCCTTAGAGACGGCTCGGCCAGCGCCAGGAGCGCTTGATCAAGCGCCGCCTCGTCGCCCGGATTGACGATCAGCCCTGCCGGAAGGCGGCGAAACGTTCCGCGCTTCGGCAACTCTTCCCTCGCATCACCGCCGAGCACGCTCGTCGTCTCGCCGACGGCGGTGGCGATACAGGCGCATCCAGCGGCCATGGCCTCGATGAGTGCGTTCGACATTCCTTCCGCATCGGAGGTCTGCAAGAAGACATTGCTTTTCTCGTAGAGGCTTGCGGGATCGGGGGTGGGGCCGACGGGCCGTATGTTCTGCGCCTTTGCGGCCAAGTCCCGCACCGCGGTGGCACCGGGGCCATCCCCTACAAGGAGGAATTCGCCGCTCCTCGGTCGCGCGGCCCACGCGGCTATCGCGAGGTCGGCGCGCTTTTCGGGTCTGAATCGTCCCACCCACAAGGCTCGAATCTGTGAACCGTGGCGGGCGGGCGCTCTTTCGCCGACGGCCGTTCCGTTGGGAATAATCGAGACCTGACTGCTGTTGAATCCAACCCTGACACACTCCGAGAATGTCGTGGGTCCCAGGGCCACGACGTGTCGCAGACCATTGAGCAACGAGCGTCGTATAAGGCGGTGAATCGGGTCGTTGAAACGAAACTCGTTGGATCCCCCGCTTCCAGCCACCCG
>JANLWV010000206.1:0-3309 GCA_031364765.1 Vicinamibacteria bacterium | reverse complement strand
CGCGACCGCCGGTCAGGCAGGAGATGTCTTCGAGCATGGCCTTGCGACGATCGCCATAACCCGGAGCCTTCACCGCCGCCACCTTGAGGGTGCCGCGGAGCTTGTTGACCACCAGGGTGGCGAGCGCTTCGCCTTCAACCTCTTCCGCGATGATCACGAGCGGCTTGCCCTGCTGGGCCACTTTCTCGAGAACCGGGAGGAGGTCCTTCATGTTCGAGATCTTCTTCTCGAACGAAAGGATGTATGCATCCTCGAGAACCGCTTCCATACGTTCGGAATCGGTCACGAAGTAGGGGGAGAGGTAACCACGATCGAACCGCATTCCTTCGACGACCTCCAGCGAGGTCTCCATGGAGCGCGACTCTTCCACCGTGATGACGCCGTCCTTGCCGACCTTCTCCATCGCTTCCGCGATGATCTTGCCGATGGTGTCGTCGCTGTTGGCGGAGATGGTGCCGACCTGCGCGATCATCGTGCCCTTGACCGGCTTGGAGAGTCTCTTGATCTCCTCGACGACCACTTCCACGGCCTTGTCGATGCCGTGCTTCAGTTCCATCGGGTTCATCCCCGCGGTGACACTCTTGATGCCCTCGCGATAGATGGCCTGAGCCAGAACGGTCGCGGTGGTGGTGCCGTCACCGGCCACGTCGCTCGTTTTGCTCGCGACTTCGCGGACCATGCGGGCCCCGAGATTCTCGATCGGATCCTTGAGGTCGATCTCCTTGGCCACCGTCACGCCGTCCTTGGTGATGGTGGGGGAGCCGAACTTCTTGTCGATGATGACGTTCCGGCCCTTGGGACCGAGGGTGACCTTGACCGCGTCGGCCAGGGCATTCACGCCACGAAGGATCGCTGAGCGCGCATCATCGTGGTAAACAATTTGCTTTGCCATAGTTTCTTTCTTTCCTCTTTCTTATCTTCGAGGGGGTTGCCCTTAACCGATGATCCCGAGAATCTCGTTCTCTTTCAGGATCAGATACTCGACGGCGTCGATCTTGACTTCGGTGCCGGACCACTTGCCGATGAGCACCTTGTCGCCGACTTTGACGTCGAGCGCCTTGCGCTTGCCTGAGTCGTCGTATTCGCCGGGGCCCACGGCCACGACATCAGCCTGAAGCGGCTTTTCCTTGGCGGAGTCAGGGATGATGATCCCTCCCACCTTCTGTTCCCCCTCTTCAACGACGCGCTTTACGAGAACGCGGTCGTGAAGGGGCTTGACGCTGATTTTTTTCGCCATCCCTTGTTTTCTCCTTGACAGTGACCGGACACTTTTGTCGGTCGGTTAGTGTGTTGAATCGGGGGTTAGAGTGTTGTGACTTTGAGAGGCGCTGCCTGACGTCGGCCTGGGCGCTTCCCGGTCTTAGACCAGCCGCCCCCCAAGGCGACGGTTCAACTGGAAACTGTTAATTAGGGGCTTGAGCATCCGGGCCGGGCTTGACCTCGTATTCGGCGTCGACCACGTCGCCTTTAGGGACAGAAGCGCCGGCGCCGCCCGGAGCCGCGCCGCCGCCATCCGCCTGGTTGACCGGTCCGCCGTCCGGGCCTCCCGGCCCCGCGGTCGCCGTCTTCTTGTAGAGATCCTCGGCCAGCTTGTGAGAGACCTTCTCGAGGTCGGAAAGCGCGGTCTTGAGGGCGGCCGCGTCTTCCGCCTGGGCGCCCTTGCGGGCCGCGGCGATCGCCTCTTCCACGGGCTTGGCGTCCGCTTCCGAGATCTTGTCTTTGTTGTCCTTGAGCAGCTTCTCGATGTTGTAGGCGAGGCCGTCGATCTGGTTGCGCAGGTCGATGACTTCACGCTTCTTCTTATCGGCGTCCGCGTTCGAGGATGCCTCGCGAACCATCCGCTCGACCTCGTCCTTGGCCAGGCCGGAGGAAG
Source organism: Vicinamibacteria bacterium (assembly GCA_031364765.1). Classification (GTDB taxonomy): domain Bacteria; phylum Acidobacteriota; class Vicinamibacteria; order Fen-336; family JAGNNV01; genus JAGNNV01. The sequence goes on along the minus strand of JANLWV010000206.1, from coordinate 1,436 downwards.
AGGTGATGGTGATCTGCTGGGTCTTGCCCGTGGCCATGTCCTTGGCGGTGACGTTCACGATGCCGTTCGCGTCGATGTCGAACGTGACTTCGATCTTGGGCACGCCGCGTGGCGCGGGAGGCAAGCCGGCGAGGGAGAAATTGCCGAGCGTGCGGTTGTCCTTCGCGATGTCGCGCTCGCCCTGCAGGACGTGCACGTCGACGGACGGTTGAGAATCGGCCGCGGTCGAGAAGACTTCCGACTTCTTGGCCGGAATCGTGGTGTTGCGCTCGATCAGCTTGGTCATGACGCCACCCAGTGTCTCGATGCCGAGAGACAGGGGCGTGACGTCGAGGAGGAGGAGGTCCTTGACATCGCCCGAAAGGACGCCCGCCTGAATCGCGGCGCCGATGGCCACCACTTCGTCAGGATTGACGCCCTTGTGAGGCTCCTTGCCGAAGAACTCCTTGACCCGGGTCTGGATGAGCGGCATGCGGGTCATGCCGCCGACCAGGACCACTTCGTCGATCTGCGAGGCCTGAAGGCCGGCGTCCTGCATGCACTGCTTCACCGGCCCCATCGAACGGTCAATGAGGTCGATTACCAGCTGCTCCATCTTGGCGCGCGTCAGTTTCAGCGTGAGGTGCTTCGGACCGGAGGCGTCGGCGGTGATGAAGGGCAGGTTGATGTCGGTCTCGATGGCGCTCGATAGCGTGATCTTGGCCTTCTCCGCCTCTTCCTTGAGGCGCTGAAGGGCCATCTTGTCCTTGGAGAGATCGATGCCGGCGTCCTTCTTGAACTCGGCAATGATCCATTCCATGATCCTCTGGTCGATGTTGTCGCCGCCCAGGTGGCTGTCGCCGTTGGTGGCCTTGACTTCGACCACACCCTCACCCACTTCCAGGATCGAGATGTCGAAGGTACCGCCGCCGAAGTCGTAGACCGCGATGGTGCCGGTTTTTTGCTTGTCGAGGCCGTAGGCGAGCGCCGCCGCCGTCGGCTCGTTGATGATTCGCAGCACTTCAAGCCCGGCGATCTTGCCGGCGTCCTTGGTGGCCTGGCGCTGGGCGTCGTTGAAATAGGCGGGAACGGTGATGACGGCCTGATCAATCTTCTGCCCGAGATTGGCTTCCGCGGTCTCCTTCATTTTCTGCAGGATGAAAGCGGAGATCTGCGAGGGCGAATAGGTCTTGCCGTCGACTTCAACCCAGGCGTCGCCGTTGCTGGCCTTGGAAATCTTGTAGGGGACGAGCTTCTTGTCCTTTTCGACCATCGGGTCGTCGTAACGCCGTCCCACAAGCCGCTTGACCGCGAAGATGGTCTTTTCCGGATTGGTGACCGCCTGGCGCTTGGCCGGCTGGCCGACAAGGCGTTCGCCGTCATCGGTGAAGGCGACGATCGAAGGCGTGGTGCGCATGCCTTCCGCGTTTTCGATCACGCGCGGCGTTCGCCCTTCC
>JANLWV010000201.1:0-8166 GCA_031364765.1 Vicinamibacteria bacterium | reverse complement strand
CCGATCACTTCCTGAAGACCGGGATCACGCTCCCCGAGGGGGCGATCCAGGACCTGACCGACAACTACGACGCGATCCTGCTCGGCGCCATGGGCGATCCGCGGGTGCCCGACAACAAGCATGCGGTGGACATTCTGCTCGGGATGCGTTTCGGCCTGGACCTTTACGTGAACCATCGGCCGGTGAAGCTCCTCGATGCGCGCCTCTGCCCGCTGAAGGGTGCCACGCCGAAGGATGTCGACTTCGTGGTGTTCCGCGAGAACACCGAAGGCCTCTACGTGATGATGGGCGGCAACTTCAAGAAGGGAACGCCCGACGAAGTCGCGACCGACATCGACCTCAACACGCGCAAAGGCGTCGAGCGGATCATCCGCCACGCGTTCGAGTTCGCGCGCGTGACCGGCCGCCATAAGGTCGTGATGTCGGACAAGTCGAACGTCCTGATCCACGCCCACGACCTGTGGCAGCGCGTCTTCAAGGAAGTGAAGGCGGAGTTTCCGGAGATCACGGCCTCTCATATGTACGTGGACAACCTGTCCCTGCAACTCGTGCGAGATCCGAAGCAGTTCGAGGTGATCGTGACCTCGAACATGTTCGGCGACATCGTCACGGACATCGCGGCGGCCCTGCAGGGCGGCCTGGGCATGGCCGCGTCGGGAAACATCCATCCGGGGAGGATCTCCTTGTTCGAGCCCGTCCACGGCTCGTCGCCCCCGATCGCAGGCAAGAACATCGCGAACCCCATCGGCGCCATCTCCACGGCCTCGCTGATGCTTGAGCACCTGGGATGGAAGGATGAGGCCGCGCGAATCGACCAGGCAGTCGCGGAGACGGTGAAGGCGGGCCAGACCACCCGGGACGTCGGCGGCCAGCTAGGCACAAGAGAGTGCGCCGCCGCGATTGTCGCGCGCATCAAGGCCGCCGCGTAGAACCCGGCGTTCGATCGCCGATCGCCGATCGCCGATCCGCCGGCGCCCGCGGACTTTGGTTCCGGCCTAGGCCAGGGCCGCCTTATATAGGGCCATCAGCTTGGCCCAGGCGCGCTCCGCGTCCGGCTGGTTGTAGATCGGACCGGCCTGGCCCGCCGGCATGTCGGGCACGCACCAGCCGTGCTGAGCGGTCGCGAACAACTCGACTTCGACCCGGACATTCGCCGCGTCGAACGCTTCCTTCAACTTGACCTTCGCGTCGGGCTGGCGCGAGTCGTCATTCGAGGCGACGCCGAAATACATTCGCGCCTTGATTTTCGGTGCGAGCAGGTGCGGGCTGTCGGGCTTGTCGGTCACCGGGCCGCCGCCATGGAACGACGCTCCCGCGCCGATGCGATCGGGCAGCGCAGCGGCGGTCCTCACCACCAGCGGTCCGCCCATGCAGTAGCCCTGGGTTCCGATCCTCTTCTTCTTGTCCACTGGCTTCTGCGCGTCCATGAATGCGACGTAGGCGGCGGCATCCTTCTCGGGATTGCCCGGAGCGTTCACCGAGGCCATCAGCGGCCGCAGCTTCGCCATGTCGTCCGGATTGGAGAAGCTGAAGTTAGATGCGGTGGTGAAAGGCGCTTTGGAGACCCGGTAGAAGGGATTGGGCACGAGAACGGAGTAGCCGGCCTCGGCGAGACGCCGGGCCATTTTGCGCATCGAAGGCCGCAGTCCGAAGGCGTCAGGCCAGATGAGCACGCCCGGATGAGATCCGCCCTTCGGGTGAATGAACGCCGCGTCGCACGTTCCGTCGGGGGTCTTGATCTCGACATCCCTTTCGACGATTTCCGGTTCCTTCGCGGACGCCGGTCCCGCAGCGGCCGCGACGGCGGCGCCCGCGGCCAGAGCGACGAAGTCCCGCCGCCCGAGATCATCCTTGCGAGTCGGGTTGATCCGGGGGGGCCGATCACTCTTCTTGTTGCTGGGCATAGGCTGGCTCCTCGTTCCCGAGAGCCACCCGCGATCGTCCGGAGCCATCGAGTTTCGGGCGAAGGATTATTCCCTCGGCTTACCCGATAGTGTCCTACAACCTGTCCTGTCTTTCAAGGGCTCTGGCCCATCCCCCCCGGCGACGGGACCCGTGACCTGGCGGTCTCTCGGGCGTAGGCGAGCGTAGCGTGCGGAGGCCGCGGGGCCGCCCCTCGCAGGTGTCGCGCGCAGGGGGCGAGGAGGCATGCTCAAGTAGCATCCTCCGATGCCCGACCCGACCGTTCGCCTGACTCCTGGCAAGCGGATCCTTTTCCTCACCAAAGACCCCGAGACCATCCGCCTTCAGCTTCGTGGCGAGCTGAACCTGCAGATGAAGGACGTCAAGGTCGAGGACTTGATGGACGACATCAACACCGACGCCATGGCCCCGGCGTGGGCTTGTTTTGATTATCGGCCGGACGCTCTGGCGCGCAGCGCTTATGCCGGGATCACCGTGAATGGCGAGCGGCTTTTCGCGGACGAGGCACTCATCGACGGGAACTTTGAAGTCATCGTTTCCGGGAAGCGAAAAGGCGTCGGCTCGTCACGCGAGCAGGCCGTCCAGGCCGAGAAGTACGCGGGCATCCGGATCGCCATCGCCGACGGCTTTGCCCCGATTCACGCGCGCAACAACATCAACTCCGGCGTCCTGATGGCGGGTCACGACGTCCTGCTCCGGCTCCAGAAAGGCGAAGATGTTCCGCTCGAAGCCTTCATGACCGGCCGCGATCCCGTCACCCGGCTCATCATCCAGGCGGGCGGTCTGTTCGCCTTCACCCGCGCGGTGGGGAAAGGCGAGGTGCTATTGCCGATGCCGACGACGGCCGCACGGCCCATGACCATTGCCGAGAAGGTGCTGCTCTCACGCATCGCGACCGACGCGAAACCCGCGGCCCTCCAACCCGGCGACGCCGTCGCGGTTAAAGTGGATGGCGGCTTCTCGCACGATTTCACGTCGGCCCAGGTCGATTACTTCCTCACCGAAGAGTACGGCCTTGGCTACCAGCTCGCGAACCCGTCGAAGTTCGCGGTCTTCGAAGACCACATGCTCTACGCCCAGGAGATGCCGACGCTGGCGAAGTTCAAGGCGAAGCTGGTGGAGCAGAGCGAACGCCAGCGCGCGTTTCAGGCGGCCACCGGGGTCCGCGCGTTTCTGGCCAAGGACGGCGTCTCGCCGGGCATCTGCCACACCGTGGCCCGCGAGAAAATGATCGAGCCCGGCGATTTCATTCAGGCCACAGACTCGCACACCTGCATGGGCGGATCGCTCAACTCCCTCGCCTACGGCGTGGGCGCCACCGAGTACGCCGCCCTCGTCTATTCCGGCATCACCTTCATCGAGACGCCCGGCTCGATCCGCTTTGAGTTCAAGGGCGCGCTTCGCCCCGTTGTTGCCGCGAAGGACGTGATGCTCTTCATTCTCAAGGAGTACGCGAAGCCCGGGAAAACCCTCGACCTCGTGATGGAGTTTGGCGGACCGGGAATCGCCGCCCTCTCGCCCGACGAGCGGGCGACCATGGCCAACATGGCCACCGAGTGCGCAGCCAAGGCCGGCGTCTTCGAAGGCGACGAGTCGACCATCGACTGGATCGTGGCCCATCGGCCCGGCGTCGACGCGAACCGGCTGCGTTCGCAGATAGTGGCGCCGGACCCGGGCGCCGAATACGTCGGCGGAGTCCACACCATAGACCTCTCATCGATCGAGCCCATGGTCGCGACCCCCGGCGATGCCGCGAAGGGAATCTCGTCCGATCCGACCAATGGAGCTTTGATCTCGGACATCGGCGACGTGCGGATCGACATCGCGTACGGGGGCTCTTGCACCGCGGGCAAGGAGGAAGATCTCGACATGTACGCCCGCGTCATGACTCAAGCGCTCGCCGCGGGGAAGCGCGTCGACCCGTCGGTGAGTTTCTTCATCCAGTTCGGATCCGAATCGGTCGAGGCCTACGCCACCGCGAAGGGCTATCTGGAGGTCTTCGCGAAGACGGGAGTGCGAGTGATCAAACCCGGCTGCGGCGCGTGCATCGGCTGCGGCCCCGGGATTTCGGAGTCGAAGTCGCAGGTGACGGTGTCCGCCATCAACCGCAACTATCAGAATCGTTCCGGTCCCGGCGCTCTGTACCTCGCGTCGCCGCTCACGGTCGCCGCGTCCGCGGTCATGGGCCGCATCGTCGCTTACGAACCGGGGATGTTTGGGACGACCGCCTAAACGCAATTGTTCAGCGATATCGCCTCGCCCAGGCGCTTGGTTTTCTACCCCGCGATGCCCGCGATCCAGCGGGGCGCGCCTGCCTTGAAACCGTTCCCGAACGACTGCAGGACGCGGCGGGCCCCGGTGGACGGGTCCATGACCACGACGTCGGTGCCCCCGGTGGTGAGATTCGATTCCGAGAAGACGATGCCGTCCTTGCTCCAATCCGGGTTCGACCGGAACTGCGGGCCCGAGGCGATCACCCGGGGCGCGCCGCCGGTCACGGGAACAACCAGAATGTCCCACGCCCCACCCGCGACGCTGTTCGAGGTCAGACGGCGAAACACCACGCTTCCGCCATCGGGCGAGTAGTCGGGACCGGCGTCCGATCCCACCAGATACAAGGTTCCGGCGAGCGGCTCGCCCACGATGCCGCTGTCCGTCAGCCTCGCCGTGTTGGTGCTGGAAGCGAAGATCCAGATCTCGCTCCGGCCCGCACCCAGGCCATCGATGCGCTCGTAGACGACGCGGGTGATGGCCGCATTCAGCCGCGCCCCACGCTCACGCACGTTGGGCGTGATGATGATGCGCTGGTTGTTCTGCGCGTTTGAATCGATCTGATAGAGATCGTCGGCGCTGCCGTCGGGCGAGGAGGTGTGGATGAGGAACGTTCCGTCGGACGCCCAGTCGACGCTGCTGTTCGACCAGCCGTCGGGAAGAAACGGGCCCTCGATCTGCCGCGCCAGATCCACGAGCAGCAGGCTCACGCGGTCGAGATCGTCCAGACGACCGTCGCGGTTGGTGTCGGCGCTGGCCCTGCGCAAGGCGATGCGCGTGCGATCGAGCGAGGGCGCGGCTCCCAGAGCCTGGCATCCCGTGCAGAAGGTGAGCCGCGTTGCCTGAGAGCTTGCCCCGACCGCGAACAACTCGAAACTGTTCCCGGCCCTTGGCGCCCAGGCGTCAGAGGCGACAAAGACGCTGTCCGCGGAGGCGGGCACGGAGGTGCTTACGAAAACCGGCGTGGTGGTGGCCGGGACGCCCGCGGTACAGCCGGAACCGATAGCGGCCGCGAGCGAGATCAGGATGAAAGCGCGAGGGGCGGAAATGAAGGTCATTACCTTCGCACGCTACGCCCGAAATCTCGAAGGCGTCAAGCGTCCGCAAGGTAGAATCCCCCGCCACAAACATAAGGAGCATGAGCCATCAAAGCGACCAAGGACATCTTCATCATGGGCGGCGCGCGAACCGCCATGGCCGAGTACGTCGGCCACTTCAAGGACATCAACGCGAACACCCTGGGAGCTCACGCCATCAGGGCGGCCCTCGAACGGTCGGGCGTCCCTGCGGCCGAGGTGGAGCAGGTGGTCATGGGAAACGCAATGCAAACATCGTCGGACGCGATGTACGGCGCGCGCCACTCCGCATTGAAGGCCGGTCTCCCCATCGAAACTCCGGCCCTCACCGTCAATCGTCTGTGCGGTTCGGGCATCCAGTCGGTGATCTCCGCGTCCCAGCTCATGCTTCTGGGTGAGGCGGAGGTGACGGTCGCGGGCGGCATGGAGAACATGACCCAGGCGCCTCATGTCGTCCGCGGCGCCCGCGATGGTTTCAAGCTCGGCCAGGGCGCCCTGGAGGACAGCCTGATGGTGGCGCTTCTCGATTCCCATTGCGGCCTCTACATGGCCCAGACCGCCGAGAAGCTCGCGGCCAAGTACGGAATCGACCGCAAGGCGATGGACGAGTTCTCTCTTCGCTCCCAGCAGAACGCCGCGGCCGCGAAGGCGAAGGGCGTTTTCGACGAAGAGATCGTCCCGGTTGAGGTGAAGAAGGGTAAAAACGTTCTGACCGTCAAGGACGACGATCACATGCGCCCCGACACCACGATGGAGATCCTGGGCGCGCTCCGCCCGGCGTTCGGCAAGGACGGCATGGTCACCGCCGGAAACGCGAGCGGGATCGTCGACGGCGCTGCAGCTTTGGTCCTGTCGACTTCGAAGTCCCGCGGTCACGGCAAGCCGATCGCTCGAGTGGTCGCGTGGGCGGTAGCGGGGGTTCCGCCCGAGATCATGGGCATCGGTCCGGCGCCCGCTTCCCGCAAGGCGCTTCACGACGCAGGCCTGAAGCTCGAGGACATCGACCTCATCGAAGTGAACGAGGCCTTCGCCGGCCAGTACCTCGCGGTGGAGAAAGAACTCGGCCTTGACCGGAGCAAGGTCAACGTGAATGGCGGCGCGATTGCGCTCGGCCACCCTCTGGGAGCCTCGGGCACGCGCATTCTGCTCAGCGTGGCTCTTGAACTGCGCCGTCGCAAGGGCCGATATGGACTCGCGACCGCTTGCATCGGCGGCGGCCAGGGCATCGCCATGATCATCGAAAGCATTCGGTAGGAGTTCTGGAATCCGAATGTCCCGGCGCAGGCCGGGACCCAGATAAAGAAAGACAAAATGTCTGACAAGAAAACGGTTGGAGTTGTGGGCTGCGGTTTGATGGGCTCGGGCATCGCGCAGGTGTGCGCGGAGGCGGGCCACAACGTCATCGTTCGAGAAATCAGCGACGCGGCGCTCGCGAAGGGTTTGGGCTCGATCGACAAGTTCCTCGCCAAGGCGGTTGAGAAGGGCAAGATGGCGGCCGGGAAGAAGGCGGAGATCCTGGCCCGGATCAAAGGCACGACGAAGTTTGAAGACCTGGCGCCCTGCGACATCGTCATCGAGGCGGTGGTCGAGAACATCGCCCTCAAGCACGAGACGTTTCAGGCCCTGAACAAGGTGTGCGGCAAAGACACGATCTTTGCCTCAAACACTTCGTCGCTCTCCATCACCGAGATGGCGGCGGGCTCTGGTCGCGCCGACCGTTTCGTCGGTCTGCACTTCTTCAATCCGGTGCCTCTCATGAAACTCGTAGAGGTAGTGCGGACGCCGCTGTCGAGCCCGGATGTCGTCGAGGCCATGTGCGATTTCGGCAAAGGCATCGGCAAGACTGTGGTTCGGGCCACCGACAAGCCCGGCTTCATCGTCAATCGCCTGCTTGTTCCTTACATGGTGGACGCCATTCGCGCGCTGGAGCAGGGTGTCGGCTCGGTCCAGGACATCGACGAAGCCATGAAGCTCGGCTGCGGTTATCCGATGGGTCCGTTCACTCTCCTCGACTTCGTCGGCATCGAGACTACGTACTACATCGCGAACATCATGTTCGATGAGTTCAAGGAAGCCCGCTACGCCCCTCCGACGCTTCTGAAGCGCATGGTCCAGGCGGGGATGTACGGCAAGAAGACCGGCAAGGGCTTCTACGACTATTCGACGAACCCGCCGACCCCCACCAAGGGGTTGGTCTAGTCCGCCATGACATACACAACTCTGATCGTGGAGAAGCGTGATGGCGGCATTGCCGTCATCACGATCAACCGTCCCGACAAAATGAATGCGCTAAACGCCACGGTGATCAACGAGCTTGACGCGGCCATCACGGAGCTGGATGCCGATGTCTCGGTTCGAGGCCTGATCCTCACGGGTGCTGGTGAGAAGGCCTTCGTAGCAGGCGCCGACATCGGCGAGCTCGCGAAGGCCACGCCCGTCGAGGGCCGGGAAACGGGAATGAAGGGCCAGCGGGTTTACGACCGGCTCGAGCGCTTCCGAGGTCCGGTGATCGCGGCGGTCAATGGTTTCGCGCTGGGCGGGGGTTGTGAGCTCGCCATGGCTTGCCACATCCGCATCGCGTCCGAGGATGCGCGTCTGGGCGCCCCCGAGGTGAAGCTGGGCCTGATCTGCGGCTATGCGGGCACCCAGCGGCTTCCGCGTCTGGTGGGCCGTGGTCGAGCCCTCGAAATCCTCCTCTCCGGCGAGATGGTGCCGGCCGACGAGGCGTTCCGGATCGGCCTGGTGAATCGCGTGGTTCCAAAAGCGGCGTTGATGACCGAGGCCACGAAACTGCTCCAGAAGATGCTCGCGAACGCCCCTCTGTCCCTCAAGTACACCATCGAAGCCGTGAATGCGGGCCTTGACATGTCGTTCGAGGATGCCCAGGACCACGAGG
>JANLWV010000192.1:0-2346 GCA_031364765.1 Vicinamibacteria bacterium | reverse complement strand
GCAACACCGTCACCTCCGAGTATATGTTCATCGCCGCGCCCTTTCAGAAGGAATGGCTTCAGAACCGTCAGGAGACATCGCGCAACAAGACCGAACTCTCACCGGTGGAGAAGAAGCGCGTGATGGAGAAACTCGCCGAGGCCGAGGCCTTCGAGCGGCATCTCCACACCAAATACGTGGGCCACAAGCGCTTCTCCCTCGAAGGCCTGGAGGCCACGATCCCACTTCTCGACAAGCTCCTTTCCCTGGCCGCAACCGCAGGTGTGGCCGACGCTGTCCTTGGCATGGCGCATCGCGGGCGTTTGAACATTCTCGCCAACACGCTCAGGAAGCCGCTCGGGCAGATCTTCGCGGAGTTCGAAGGCACAATCGATCCCGATGTCACGCAGGGTTCGGGCGACGTCAAGTATCACCTCGGCGCCTACGGCGCCCATAAAGCGCCGGACGGCGCAACCCTCGCCATTGAATTGGCTCCGAATCCATCGCATCTTGAATTCGTGAACCCCGTGGTTGAAGGCATGGTCCGGGCGAAACAGGATCTGCGCGGCGACCGCGCGCGGACTACCGCCTTGCCAATTCTTCTGCATGGCGACGCGGCGTTTGCCGGGCAGGGGGTGGTTGCGGAGACGTTGAACCTTGCGGGACTTTCGGGCTACGGCACGGGGGGCACCCTCCATATCGTCACCAACAATCAGATCGGCTTCACCACGCTGCCTGAAGACGCGCGCTCATCGACCTATTGCACGGATGTCGCGAAGATGGTCGCGGCCCCGGTATTCCACGTCAATGCTGATGATCCGGAAGGCGTGATTCACGTGGCCAACATGGCGTTCGAGTTCCAGCGCACGTTCAAGCACGACGTGGTGATCGACCTCGTGGGTTATAGGCGTTGGGGGCACAACGAGGGTGACGAACCGTCCTACACTCAGCCCACGATGTACGCGAAGATCAAAAACCATCCTTCGGTGGCCACGATCTACGGGGAAAAGCTCGTCAGGTCGGGCGCCATGTCTCGGGAGGATCTCGAATCCATCTGGGCCACCAAGCGAGCGGCCATGGAGCAGGTCGGAAACGGCGCGAACCACGAGCAGCCCATACTCACCGCCGACCTGCCGGAGGTGGATGCCTCGGCCATGTCAGGCCGGCTTCGGGCGACGCTTCAGGGTTTGACCACGATCCCCGCGGGCTTTGAGGTTCACCCGAAGCTCATGTCGTTCCTGAAGAAGCGCTCCGACCTGCTTGAGGGCCGGGGCAAGGGCGACGTGGACTGGGCCACCGCGGAGGCGCTTGCGTTTGGAACGCTTCTGCTCGAAGGAATCTCGATTCGTTTGTCGGGCCAGGACGTGGGGCGCGGGACATTCTCCCAGCGCCACGCCATTCTCTATGATCATCGGGACGCGAAGGAGTTCGTGCCCCTCCAGCAGCTGGCGGCCGGCGGCGCGACTTTCGAGGTCTACGATTCCCTCCTTTCGGAGTGCGCGGTCATGGGCTTCGAATTCGGCTACGCGGCGGTGCACCCGCGTTCGCTCGTCCTGTGGGAAGCGCAATTCGGCGATTTCGTGAACGGCGCGCAGGTCATCATCGACCAATTCCTCGTCGCCGCCGAGCAGAAGTGGAACCAGACCGTCGGTCTCACGCTTCTTCTGCCCCATGGTTACGAAGGCCAGGGTCCCGAACACAGTTCCGGCCGCATTGAACGCTTCCTCACGCTGTGCGCCGAGGACAACATGCGCGTCGCCTATCCGTCGACGCCCGCCTCGTTCTTCCACATCCTGCGCGCCCAGGGACGTTCGGCGCGGAAAAAGCCGCTGGTGGTCTTCACGCCCAAGTCGCTGCTGCGGGCCCCCCAGTGCGTGTCGACCCTGAGCGAACTGGCAGAGGGACGCTTCCAGCCTGTGATTGGCGATCCCGGAGTCGACCCCGCGATGGTGCGCCGGGTGGTGATGACCTCGGGCAAGGTCAGCTATGACCTTTTGAAGGAGCGAGACGCCCGCGGAATTCGCGACGTCGCCATCATCCGGCTCGAGCGCTACTACCCGTTCCCGGTCGAAGAGTTGTCCGAAGAGCTTCGCGCGTATCCCGTCACCGCGGAACTCGTCTGGGCCCAGGAGGAACCCGCGAACATGGGCGCGTGGCGCTTCGTTCGCCCGCGGTTCCTCGACGGCGACATGAAGGGCTTCGAACATCGTTCGCCCAACTACGTCGGCCGCAAGGCGAGTGCCTCTCCCGCCCACGGCTCGCACAAGGTTCACGTGCAGGAGCAGGAAGCGCTGGTCGCCAAGGCTCTCAGTTCGTGAGGTGGGGGGCTTCTAGCTTCCGAAGACAATGCCCTGCGCGAGGGGCAGG
>JANLWV010000172.1:0-1732 GCA_031364765.1 Vicinamibacteria bacterium | reverse complement strand
GAGGTTGAGGAAGACGGTTTCCAGCGAGGCGCGTTCGCTCGCGAGGTGGGTGACCGCCACGCCGCGGCTTGCCAAGCAGGCGAGGACCGAGGCGGATCCGGTGCTGAGATCCTTCAATCCGAGGCTCAGCCTGGCGCCTTGGCGCTGGACGCTGGCTACGCCCTCGACGCTGCGAAGCTCCGGGATCCACGCTTCCGCCTCGCCCTCGATTTCCAGCTCCAGCACATTGGTGGCGGGCAGCTCCGCGAAGATGGATTGCAGCGTCCCATCCTTCAGCACCCGCCCGTGGTCCATGATGACGATGCGGTCGCAGAGGCGCTCGGCCTCCTCCATGTAATGGGTGGTGTAGATGAGCGTGAGGCCGCGCCGCTTCAGGCTTTCCAGATTCTCGAAGATGGCGTTGCGGCTTTGGGGATCCACGCCCACCGTGGGTTCGTCGAGGATCAGGAGTTTCGGATCGTGGAGCAGGGCCGCAGCCATATTCAGGCGCCGCTTCATGCCCCCGCTGAAGGTGCCCACCTCGTCCTTGGCTCGGTCCGTCAGGCCCACCAGATCCAGATTCGCATCCACGGCCCGGTCCCGTTCCGCCCCCTTCATGCCGTAGAGCGCGGCGAAGAGGGTCAGGTTCTCCCGGGCGCTGAGCTTGTCGAAGAGGGCCAGATCCTGGGGCACGAAGCCGATGGAGCGCTTCACCGGATCCGTGTCGCCCTGGATGGCGCGGCCCTCCAGGCGCACCTCGCCGGAATCCGGGCTCATCAGTCCCGCGATCATGGACACCGTGGTGGTCTTGCCCGCGCCGTTCGGCCCCAGCAGGCCCACGGTCTCGCCGGATCGGATCGAGAAGGAGATGCCATCCACGGCCTGGATGGCGCCGAAGCGTTTTTTCAACTCTCGTGCTTCGAACATGGAACCTCGCAGATCAGGCCTCAGCATGATCGAGAAGGCGCGGGCCGGCCACTCTGGACCTCCAGACGGGCTCAAGTCAAGCGCGAACAAGCGCTTCGGCGCGCGAATCTCGCCGCGCGAAAACACGGGGAGCGGGCCCCCTACCCACCCCCTTCCTCGAACGGCGCCACTCCATTTCGGGCGCAGGCGACGCGCATTCCGGCGGACTGCGTCTGCACCGCGTAGGCGTCCCCGAGTTGCCGGAGAATCGCCGCACCCTTGAGCCAGCACTCGCGTGCCAGGCCGGCCTCTCCCCGCTGCAGCAGCACCAGGCCCTGGCCGCACAGGTGAGCTCCCTCGAATCTGCGATTCCCCAGGCGCCGGTGAATGTCAAGCGCGCGCCGGTAGCCTTCCTCGGCCTGCTCGACCTTGCCGCTCTCGAGATGCAGCCCGGCGAGATTCCCGAGCGCGATCCCCTCCGACCGGACGTTCCCGACCTCGCGGTGGATGGCAATCGCTTCGGTGTAGCACGCCTCTGCTCTTTCGATTCGGCCACGCTGGGTGTGGAGATTCGCAAGGTCGCCCATGGCGACGCCTTCGAAGCGCCTGTTGCCGACTTCCCGCGAGATCGAGATCGCCTGTTCGTAGGTTCGTTCGGCGTCGTCCAGGCGACCCTGTTCGGCGTACACGATGGCGAGATTTCCGAGAGTGACTCCGGCGAATCGGCGATTGCCGACTTCGCGGCAGATCGCGTGAGCCTTTTCGAGGGTCTGCTCCGCCTGCCCGGGCCGCCCGGTTTCCCGGAGGAGGGATCCGAGGTTCGAGGTCACGATTCCCTCGAACCGGC
>JANLWV010000316.1:0-10717 GCA_031364765.1 Vicinamibacteria bacterium | reverse complement strand
CACCACGAAGGGCGCCAGAATAGCGAGAGCCACCAGACCAAAGGCGATGATGTCTTCAAGAACAGAAAGAACGGGCGCGGCCAGGCCAAAGGTGAGGGGCGACAGCACGCCGCGGAGCGTGACCTTGGCGGCATGAGGCGCGAGCGACGCCGGCGCGCCGACCATCACACCAAGGGCCAGAGCCACGATGGGGTCATCGACCGTCCACAACACCGAGGCCGCGAGCAGCATCCCCGCCACCGGTTTCAGCAAGGTCGAGAGGGCATCGAGTGCGTGATCGACCACGGGGATCTTGTCGGCGATCACCTCAATCATCGTCGCGAGCAGAAAAACCGCGAGCGCCGTGTCTGAGCCGAGAAAACGGAACGAGTCGCCGAGCGGGAGCACGCCGAACCGGACGGACAGTCCGACCGCGAGCATGGGCAACCACGCCCGAAGTCCCGCGCAGGCCGCCAAGGCAATGCCCAGGGCGATGGACTGGAGCAGGTCGACGGAGATCGCCGGCAACTCCAGATGGCTGAGCCGCTCGGACCAATCAGTGTTCCTCAGAGAGTCAAGGAACGAGCCCAGCGCGGGTCGAAGGGATGCGAAGGAGTCAGACATGACCCTCGAACACTAGGGACGGGGGTCTTATCGTGTCAAGCCGGGTGTTTCGGCTACTTCCTCTTCGGCGGGTTGCGGGCTTCTTCCCTGTTGAAGCAGTGAACTAGGGGAATGTCGCGCATGGTGACGACGCCGGGGCGGGCTGACATCACCTTGGGAATCGCGTTCACGGAGATGGCGGCGGTCGCGATGTCGCCCGCGATGCCGCCCTTGACCGTCATGTCCATGGAAGGCGAGCCGTCGATCACGATGTGATCCCGGGGTGAATCGGCGCCCACGTACATGTGTAGGTCGAGGCTCACCACCAGACCGCTCTTCGCGTAACCGCGGGCGCTCTGCTTGATGCCCGCGGCGGTGCCGGCGGCGATCCGCAGGTAGTCGGTGTTGAGATCGCGAGGGGCGATCGCCGGTTCGAGGGTTTCCTCCACGCGCTCAATCTTGAAGCCCAGAGAGTCCGCGATCATGTGCACCGACTCGGGCAGACCGACGTGGCGCACCGTTCCTTCCGCCTTCGCTCGGCTGAACTGGGCAAGGGACAGGCCCGCGCCCACCTTGCGCTGCAGAGGCAACCGCCTCGTGCCGGCGTCCACGATTCGGGTCACCGACACTCGAGAGACGTTCTCGCAGGGCGCGGTGAGGATGAGTGCCAGAGCATCCATGGCGAAGCCCGGATTGACGCCGGTGCCGAGGACGGAGACCTTCTTCTTCCGGGCCAGGGCGTCCAGATCGCGGAACACCCTCGCGTTCGCGGGCACGGGATAGGCGAGCTCCTCGCAGGTCGTGACCACGTTGATCCCGCGGTTGATCAGGGCTTCGATGGTCGCCTTCACCACCTTGGCCGATGACGTCGTGGAGACCACGGCCACATCCGCCTTGGCGGCGCGGATGAATTTGACCGGGTCGCCCGCCACCCTGATGCGAAGCTTCCTGCCCAGGCTGAGCACGTCGCCCAGATCCCGGTTGGCCTTCTCAAGTGCCGGGTCACAGGCTCCCACAACTTTGAGCCCCTCTTTTGCGAGGACCATCTTCGCGATGCCCGTGCCGATGGGGCCGAGGCCAATGTGGATGATCTTCAGATCACGGGACATGCGGGTTTTATCTCCGGGGAAAGGGCGAGGTCAGGAGGAAAGGGGTGCGAAGTGGATCAACCGGAGGGCTCAGCGCTCGACCGCAATGGTGGCAAACTCGCCATCCGGCACCGTCGCCACAATCACCGTGGTGGTAATGGGAAGGAAGGCGGTGTGGTTTTTGCCATTGAGAGTCAGGCGGACCTCGTAGAAACCCTCATCGGCGATACGCACCAGTTTGCCCTTGGCGCTTTTCGCCTTGATGATCTCGGCCATCACGTCATTCGCGATGAAAATCGCGGATTCACTTTCGATCACTTGCCTATCCTCCCAAAAAAGTCCGAAGAGCGCGTCGCAGAATGTCGAGACCGGCGTCGGCCTCGGAACGGGTCAGGGTCAGGGGGGGCCGGAACCGCACCGACCGCAAGCCGCAGGGAAGCATGATCATCCCAAACTCGACACATTTCGAGAGCAGGGCTTTTCGGAGGCCGGGGTCGGTGTCGAAGGCGATCATCAGACCGCGCCCGCGGCTATTGGACACGAGGGACGAGAACTCGGTCTCCAGGCCCCGCAAACCGGTCAAAAGATGCTCGCCCACGATCCGGGCGTTGTCCACCAGATGGTCTTCCTCGATGATTTCAAGGAAGCGCTGGAACCGGACCATGTCGGTGAGGTTGCCGCCCCACGTGGAGTTGATCCTGGACCGGGTCTTGAACACGTTGTCGGGTTCGCGATCGACCTTGGCGCCGACCAGGCACCCGCAGCTCTGAGTCTTCTTGCCGAAAGCGAGGGCATCGGGCTCCACCCCGTAGTGCTCATGAGCCCAGAACTTTCCGGTAAGGGCCACACCAGTCTGAACCTCGTCGACGATGAAGAAACAATTCATCGAATCGGCAATGGCTTTTAAGGCCTGGATGAACTCGGGACGGAAGTGATTGTCGCCGCCTTCGCCTTGAACCGGCTCGATGATGATGGCCGCGATGTCGTCGCCAAAATCCTCGAACGCCTTGCGCAGCTGTTCCAGCGAGCGCTGTTCGAGAGCGGCCACGTCGCGTAGCGATTCCGAGGTCTGGGGGAATCTGAGCTTCGGATTCTCCAGGCGAGGCCACGGAAACTTCGGGAAGAGATCGGTCTTCGCCGGGTCGGTGTTGGTCAGGGACAGGCAGTAGCCCGACCGGCCGTGGAAGGCCTCCTTGAAGTGGACGATCTGGTGCCCGCGTTCCTTCGACTTGTCCACGCCCGCCCGCCAGTTCTGGCGGACCTTGTAGTCCATCGCGACCTTGAGCGTGTTCTCCACCGCCAGCGAGCCGCCCTCAATAAAGAAGGCGTGCGGTAGGTACGAGGGCATGGCGACTCGCGCGAAGGTCTCCAGAAAGCTCGCGTACTCGACGGTGTAGGCGTCCGACAAGGACGGTTTCACTTGCGCGACCTTGAGGAGCCTCTCCAAGAAGTCCGGATCGCTCATCTTGGGGTGGTTGTATCCGATGGGAGATGAGGCGATGAAAGTCATGAAATCGAGAAGGTTGCGGCCGCTCCTCGAATCGTGAAGCCACGCGCCGCGGCTCTTCTCCAGGTCGAAGACGAAATCGAGCGCATCGACAAGCAGATGACGACCGACTACTTGATGAACGTCTTTCGGGGCGATCTCAAGGAGGGTCGGGTGGGTCATGGCGCGACGGCGGATAAGAGGCTTGGGCTTGCGCAGGCAGGCGGAAAAATGGCCTTGGCACACGTCACCAAGGCGCGGGAGTCTAACACGGCGGGGCGGGCGACCAGCGGAGTCACGCCCTAAGTCGCTATCTCGGCGCAACTTATCGGAGGAGCGCCAACTCCGGCTTCAGGCCGACTCAGCGGCTCTGTGAACGATTCCGGTCCTGGCTGCGGGCCAGAAGGTGACGCAAACGGATGTCCACCTCGGCCTCAAACACCCGATACTTCGCCTGTTGAATCGGCGTCAGCAGCGCGTCAAGAGCCTCGAGGTTCAGGGCCGTGCCCGCCCGCTCGTCCGCACTCGCACTCTTGAGATCCCTCAGAAGATCGGACACGGAGGCCTCCGTCGCGGAGCCCGAAAGGAGGGTCCGGCGCAGAAGACGCAGGGCCTGCATCCGCCTCTTCGCGAAGTCTCGTCGATCGGACTGAAGCTTCTTGACCCGGGGCAGGGCCTTCGCGAACTGCTCGTCGGTGAGCCCGAGACTTTCCTGAAGATTGCTGATCAGGTACGCGTCCATCAGCCGGAACGTCTCGTCACGCAACTCAGGAACGTGCCCCGCCCGGTCGGAGCGCTCCTTCCGGTCGGCTCCTGCCTTGTCGGTGTTCTGCGCGTTTGGTTGCTCCGCCCGATCATCAAGGCGCTGATCGGCGCGAACCGGCCCGGCCACGAGGGTCAGGGCGGCCGCCAGGGTCAGGGCGGCGATTCCATTCAATGGGGTTTGTCTGGTCATAGCGGACTGCCTCCGGTCGTCGGCGAGAGTGAGGCGGTCAAAGCGACGGCACGGAGGAGATTTTCCTCCTCTTCGCTGGTCAATCCGGAAAGGCAGGCAGCGCGACACCGGGCAATCGTAAGTTCATCCTCGCTCGGAATCCATTCCGCGAGCACGGCCAGGCCCTCGTCCTCCGACTCATCGGGGAGGGGCGTCCATGACGGCAGGCGCCCGGCGTTCATCGAGGCGACGGGCGCTCCCTGGCCGTCCGGGTTGCGAGACAAAGGGCTCCAGACCGTAAAGGCGATGCTCGCGACCATGGCGGAAACAAGCGCGGGCCGAAGAATGGCAAAACGATCGAAGATAGAGCGGGCGTGCGGCTTCTCGTTCGCCAGGGCCTCGCGAATCCGCCTTCGGAGGAGGAGGTCGTCCCAGTCGGTCGTGGCCACGACATCCGCATCGGCCCGCCGGAGGTCAGCGAGGACCTGGGAGATGGTCGAGGCCTCGGCAAGGCACGCCTCACAACCGGCGATGCCCAGAAGCGGCCGGCCCTCGCTGATCTGCTCGGCAATTTCTTCGCTTCGAAGATGATGATGAAGGTTCATGGCTCCGAGGGCTCCTTCCCTCGCCCGCTCGCCCTGGAGAGTTTTGGGACGGCGAGTTGTTTGCGGAGATTTTTGATCGCGAAAAATAGATTGGCCTTCACGGTGCCCACATTCGAGCCGAGAATCTCCGCGACTTCGGCGTGGGTTCGCTCTTCGAGCACTTTCATGATCACGGTCAGCCGCTGCCTTTCCGGAAGGGTTTCGAGGGCGGCGCGAATATTCCGGGCGTTCGAGAGCGCATCGAGGGTCTCCTCGGCGCTCGGGCCTCCGGCCAGGATGTCGTGATCCTCATCCCACTCTTCCGTTTTGTTCTTGCGGGACGCCTTGAAGGAAAGACATGCGTTCACCGCGATTCGATACAACCAGGTCGAGAAGGCGCTCGTGCCCCGGAACTTCGGAAGCGACCGATAGGCCTTGACGAAGACTTCCTGGGTGAGGTCGGCCGCATCTTCGGTGTTTCCGGTGAACCTGTAGCAGACCCTCTGGATCGTCTTCTGGTGGCGAACCACGAGGACATCAAAGGCGGAGGTGTCGCCCGAAAGACAAGCCTCGATCGCCGCACGCTCTTCAAGGCGGGCCACGTCGCGCGCATCGTCGGTGGACCCGACGAGCGGGCGGGTCATGGCCATGCCCCGGGGAGCGGTTTCGGTCTGCGCAAGCATCGAGGATTCTCTCAGCAGTTCGAGCAAGGGCGAGGCGTCTACCTCAGTCGGATATCTGCGGGGTCAGGGTCAGGGTCAGGGTCATCGTCGTCTTCATCCTCCAGGTCGGGAGCATCGAAGCCGTTCGGGCCGCGCCGGTTCATGCGCTGGCGCATCCGCCCGAGGCCTCGATCTGCCCGCATCGCGGTCAGCTTCTTCTGCTGCTCGGGAGTGAGAATCCGCTTCATGGCAAGGGCGGCATCGACCCGGAGCTTCAGGAGAGCGCCCTGGGCGGCTTGTACCTCGACAAGCTTGGCGGCGACCGCTTTCTCGTCCACCTTCTCCGACCGCAACAGGGATCTGAGGTCCAGGCTCGCGATCTTCAGGTCGGTCGACTTTCGAAGCCGGTCGCGACGGGTGGCTTCCCTGGCCTTGCGGATGTCCGCCTGCTGGACCTCGCTCAGACCAAGCGAGGCGATGGCGACTCTGCGTCTCTCCATTGGGCTTTGGCGCGTGGGGCCCAGCTCATCGCCCCCCCGCATTAATGGGCGATCGCCTTGACGGCCGGGATTTGGGCGATTCTGGGGTGCGTCCTGTGGCTGAGCAGAGGAGAGGACAGGGCCGAGCAGAAGGGCAACTGCGACCGAACAGAGGAAAATAGAACGTTTCATTGGCTTTAGCGACTCCTTGGTTCTGGAAAAAACGTGTCAACAGTATGACTGGCCGCGGAGCCGAGGGGTTTAGTCGGGCACGTGATTTGCTTGAATCGTGGCATAGTTCGGCTTTAGTCGGATTTGCGGCTGGGGAGGTTCTGAAATGATTCATCGATTCCGTGTCCTTCGGGCCGGTTTTGCGGGTGCTTTGGCGCTCGCGAGCGCCAGCATCTCAAGCGCCGATGTCCTGCATCTCACGACGGGAGGACGTCTCGAAGGCGTGCTCATCCGCGAAACCCACACAAGCCTCACCATCGACGTCGGGATGGGTCAGGTGACCGTCCCGCTGAGCAGTGTCAAAAGGATCGAGCGAAAGGAGAGCGCCCTCTCCGAGTATCGGAGCCGGCTCGCCAAAATCATTCCGGGTGAGGCCCGTGCGTACGCCGATCTTGCCAGGTTCGCGGGCGAAAGTGGCCTGAGGAGCGAATCGCGGTTGATGTGGGCCCGGGTGCTTTCCCTCGATCCCAGAAACGTCGAGGGGCATCTTGCCCTCGGACACGTCCTGGTCGCCGGAGCCTACGTCGACGAGGACGAGGCCAACCGGGCGAGAGGCTTCGTGTTTTTCGATGGCCGCTGGATGACGCCGGCCGAGCAGTCTTCTCTCCTGCGGGAGCGGGAGCAGCGCGCCACCGACGAGCGTCGGATCGACGAGGCGCGTCGGGCGTCAAGGGATGCTGAGGATCGGGCTCGTAGCTCGGAGGCGACGACTGCGAGAGCGCGGGCCACGGCCGGGGCCACCACCCCCGGCTACCCGCTCTGGGGCTACGGTTCCCCCGTTATCGTTGGTTCGCCCTACTTCGGCGGATACGCCGCCGGCTGTTCCGGAACCTCCTGCTCGACCGTGCCGCAGATCTGGTCGCGACACCCGGCCACGCCGGTCGCGACCCCCATCCCGCAAGCGGTCCCCCTTCGGCCCTCTTCAGTCCGATAAGGCGTTAAATTCGCCCCACCGGTGGCAAAGAAGGACGATGAAGGCGAACCACATCGACGTGCTTTCGATGGCGTCCGCAAATTTTGGAATCGCGTCCAGGCCGAGGACATCCCGCGCCTGTTCTTCTATTTCGCGGCCCTACTCCTCCTCGCGGGTTTCTGGATCATCTATTTCGAGCGAGGGGAGAATCCGGCGTTCGAGAACTACGGGGATGGACTTTGGTGGGCCCTGGTCACCGTCACCACCATCGGTTACGGCGACAAGTTCCCCATCACCACCGCCGGACGGCTGGTCGGAAGCGCGGTCATCCTCGTCGGCATCGGCCTCGTGGGCCTCTTCATGGGAAAGATTTCGGCCGTCCTGGTGGAACGCCGAATCCGCGAGGGCCGCGGCTTGAACGACGCCAAACATCTGTCGGGCCATTTCGTGATTCTCGGCCACCAGGCCGACATGGCTGGCTTCATCACCGGCATTCTTCGCGTCAACGCCAATCTGCCCAACGATCGTCTGGTCTTCGTTTCCCAGGCCGATGCAACGGTGGTCGAAGAACTGAGGGCGGCTTTTGAGGGCGTGCTGTTCCTGCGGGGCGACATTGTCGACCCCATGGCTCTTCAGCGAGCCAACCTCCTCACCGCGGCGCGGGTCCTGGTCCTCGCCGACGAGAGCGAACCGAGATCGGATCAGGAAAAGGACGCCCGCACCGTTATGGCCGTTATGACCCTCAAGAGCATCGCTCCGCACGTGTACACCTGCGCCGAAGTCATCGACAGCAAGTACGACGAACACCTGAGACTCGCGAAATGCGACGAAGTGATCCTGTCTCGTGAAGACAGCCGGTTCCTGCTGGTCTCATCCACGGTGTCCGAAGGCCTCTCGAAGATCCTTCACGAGATGCTGGACCTGGACGAAGTCAAGGGTCTGCGCACCACGGAGATCCCATCCGAGTTCGTGGGGCGTCCCTTTGCGGATCTGCGCGTTCACATGCACTCGCACGGTCGACTCCTTCTGGGTGTGCTGGAAAACACGGGACGCGCCATCGAGATCAAGCGGCAGGCCTTGCGCGACGCCCAGAAGACATCGTTCGTGAACACGCTTCTTGACAATCTCAAACGCGTGAAAAACATGGTCCCGAACCAACCTGTGCTCAATCCCGAGGACGACTACGTAGTACGCGAGGGATCCATGGCGATTGTGCTGGGTCGCGGGGCCCCAACCACAATCAGGAATCCACGGGCGTCGTGAACGACGATCAACTCCGAATCGCAGAGCACCTCAGGACATCGCCCTTGTTCGCCGGCCTTGACGCCTCGGCCATTGCCAGTCTCTCGGCCATCTGCCGGGTCGAGAGGGTCGCCAAGGAGAGGATGGTCGTCGAGGAGGGGTCGCTCGGCGAATCCATGTACGTCCTGATGAGCGGCGCGGTGCGGGTCGAAAAGCGAACCCCGGCCGACGACCTATACACCGTCACCTTCCTGTCGCACGAAAAAGGCGACTTCTTTGGCGAGCTCGGTCTGCTGGATTCGGACCGGCGTTCGGCCACGGTCATGGCGGAAAGCGACTGCGAAGTGATCGTGATTGAGCGGGACCGGTTCCTTCACTTTGGAAACTCAAATCCCGCGGCCGGTCTTTCGATCACCAGGCGCATCGCCTCGAACCTGGCCACCCGGCTCCGCCGCGCCAACGACGACGTCATCACTCTGTTCGCGGCTCTCGTCCACGAGGTGGAAGAACGGATTTAGGGGGGTACGGACGAGCTCGCCCGGTGCCCGGACCTTACGAGAGCACTTCGTCGCGGCCCTGGAGGGCTGTGTACTCCTCGGCGCGGACCCCGTCGAGTCCCTCCTCACGGGCAGTGCGGATGACCTCGGCCATCCGATGGGCCGAGTGGATGCGTGGCACGAAGACGAAATGAGCGCCCGCGTCGTAGAGCGAGCGGGCGCCTGAAATCGTTTCCGAGGCCACGATGATCTTCGCTTGCGGACAGGTGCGTTGGAGCTGTTTCAGCAGACGCTGGTTCGAGGTGCCCTTCAGAATCGAATCGGGGAGAGTGCACACCACGACTTCAGCGTTGTGGATCGCGGCATGGTGAAGGGTTTCCTGGCTGGCCACGTCGCCGTACACACAGGCGATGCCGCGGCGCTTCAGTTCGTCCAGAACCTCGGGATTGAAATCGATCACCTGAAGCTCATGCAGAATCGAGTCGCCGCTGTTGTGGCGGTCTTCCATTTCGAACTGGTGAAGGATGGAGCTCGCCTCCCGATAGAAGCCGAGGAAAACCACGGCCGCCTCGCCTTTCGCGTCACCGGTCTCCGGAACCGAACCCTTGTCGGCAAGACCCATCGTCTTCAGTCGCGCAGTGAGACTCCGCTCAATCTCATGATTCCATCCGATCGCGTAGGTTGATGCCACCGAGGTGAGAGCGAAAGTGAAAGTGAGCATAGCCACGGTCTGCGGCGAGATGTGACCGAGAGACAGCCCGAGCGCGGCGATCACAAGCGAGAATTCGCTCATCTGCGAAAGGTTGATGGTGGGAAGCAGGCTGGTGCGAAGTCCCTGACCAGCGGCGTAGAAAATCGGGAAGACGGAAGCGAAGCGACTCACCACCAGAAACAACGATGTGCCGACGGCGGCAGCGACGAGGCCCGTGGTCGGCACCGGGATCTGCATTCCGAGAGCCACAAAGAAGAGGGTGACAAAGAAGTCGCGGATATTGATGACCTTGGCGATCACGTCCAGGTTATAGGGCAGGGTGGAGAGCCCCACGCCGGCGATCAGAGCCCCCATTTCTCTCGACAGACCGAGTGCGTTGGCTATGCCGCTTATCAGAAAGCACCAGGCGAGGGCGGTGACCAGCATCAGCTCGGGCACTTTCGCGATGAACGCAAACAGCCGCGGTAGGAACATCCGGCTCGCTCCGAGGGCGGCCACGATCAACCAAACGCCCTTGAAGAGAGATGCGGCGACAATGAGGGGCGAAGGATCGAGAAGGCTCGGTTGAATGGCCAGGACCAGGATGGCCCAAACGTCCTGGAAAACCAGGACGCCGAGCGTCAGGCGTCCCGGCAGGGTCGCGAGCTCGAATTTATCGTAGAGCAGTTTCACCACAATCATCGTGCTGCTGAGTGAAACCGCCACCGCCGCATAGGCGGCGTCGAAGCGCCCGCCGCCCTGGGGCAGACCGAGAAGGAGAAAGAAGAGAACGCCGATCGCGAGGCCGATCGGGAATTGAAGGATACCGGCCAGGATCAACGACCGGCCCGCGCTCATCAGCTTCGCCACGTCCATTTCAAGCCCGATGATGAAGAGAAGCAGGATGAGGCCGATCTCCGAGATCAGTTCGATGGTCTCGTGGTCATGAACCAGGCTCAGACCCATCTCGGGTCCCACCACCACTCCGGCGAGCAGATACCCGAGGATCAACGGCTGCTTGAGCAGACGAGCCAGAAGGGCCAGGGCGGTGGCAGCCACTATGGCCGTCGCAATATCGGAGAGGATCTTGACTTCGTGCATGGCGGACCGGCCCGAGACTACAACGAGACCCGGAAGGCGCGTGACCTGAAAGCTGAGGCCGCCGACGGTGATGCCATAATCGCAGGGTGCTGGGCAAACTCATCATTGCCATCATCGGAGGAGCGGGTGTGCGGACGCCGCTCCTCGTGCGGGGTCTCACTCGGTCGGGGCTGCCCATCTCGGAGATAAACGTGTTCGACGTCGATCGCGATCGGCTCAATCTGATC
>JANLWV010000067.1:0-1993 GCA_031364765.1 Vicinamibacteria bacterium | reverse complement strand
GGGCGACCGACGGGGATCCGCGGCGCACCGCGGTGGGCGCCTTCCTGCGGAGGTACAACCTGGATGAGTGGCCTCAGCTGCTCAATATCCTGAAGGGGGACATGAGTCTGGTGGGCCCGCGGCCGGAGCGGCCGTCTTTTGTCTACGAGTTCAAAAACCATGTCCCGAACTACATGCTGCGCCATCGCGTTCGCAGCGGCCTGACCGGCTGGGCTCAGGTTCACGGCTGGCGAGGCAACTCGAGCCTTCAAAAGCGGATTGAGTTCGATCTCTACTACATCGAGAACTGGTCGCTGCTTCTCGATGTCAAGATCCTCGTCCTCACGCTCTTCCGCGGGTTCGGACAGACCCACGCCTACTGATCGGGAACGAAGGACCGAAGACATGCCACGAACCCTGGTCACCGGCGGCGCCGGCTTCATCGGATCGCATCTGTGCGAGTACCTGCTCGACCAGGGTCATTCGGTGGTGGCCATGGACAACCTCCTCACCGGGGATGCCGCCAACATCGAGCGGCTCATCGGCCGGGATTTTGTCTTCGTGAAACACGACGTGACGAACTACATCGCTCTCGAGGGCGAGCTCGACTACATCTTCCACTTCGCTTCGCCGGCGTCTCCCATCGACTACCTCAAACTTCCCATTCAGACCCTCAAGGTCGGGAGCCTGGGAACCCACAATGTGCTGGGCGTCGCCAAGGCCAAGAAGGCGCGCATTCTCCTCGCCTCAACCTCCGAGGTCTACGGCGACCCGCTGGTCCATCCCCAGCGCGAAGACTACTGGGGCAACGTGAATCCCATCGGACCGCGTGGGGTGTACGACGAAGCCAAGCGCTTCTCCGAAGCCATGGTGATGGCGTATCACCGGTTCCACGGCGTCGAGACTCGGATTGTCAGGATCTTCAACACCTACGGACCGAGGATGCGGGTTAAAGACGGGCGGGCGATCCCCGCGTTCATGAGCCAGGCGCTGCGAAACGAAGATGTCACGGTCTTCGGCGATGGAACCCAAACGCGCAGTCTGTGTTTCGCCTCTGACCTCGTGGAGGGCATCTACCGTTTGATGATGTCGGACACGAGCGACCCCGTGAACATCGGCAACCCTCAGGAACTGACGATTCTCGATCTGGCCCGGAAGGTCATCGCGGCCACGGGCTCGAAGAGTCGAATTGTGGAGCGACCTCTCCCCGAAGACGACCCGAAGATCCGCCAGCCCGACATCACGCGCGCCCGCACGCTCCTCGGGTGGGAGCCGAAGGTCAGCCTCGATGAGGGCCTCGTCCCCACCATCGCCTACTTCAAGTCGAAACTCGGAGTGAACTGACGCCCCCTGCTGGGTGGCAGGCGAATGGGGATACTCCGCTTGGGATCCCGACAAGGCCACTTGAACGCCGGAAGCGGCATACCGGGCTTCTCTTCCCTGGCAGTAGACTCCCCGGCTGCGAAACGTCGGGGCGTAGCGTAGCCTGGTATCGCGCCTGCTTTGGGAGCAGGAGGTCGGAGGTTCGAATCCTCCCGCCCCGATGACCTTTAACTGGGGGGCCGCAAACGCAGCACGGACTTCCTGCTTAGCCCCCCAGACCCCCGTTCGCTTCGGCCCAAGTGAATTGGGCCTTCGCTTGGTTCGTCCGGACTTCAGGGTTGAAGATTAAAGTCGAGAACATGAGCGATTCGCTGCCGGACCAAAGGAAAGTCGTCGTTCTGGGCGCGGGAATGATCGGCTCGGCGATGGCGCAGGACCTCGCCGCGGAAGGCGGCGTCCGGGTCCACGTCGCCGACTTGCGGCAGGAAAGTCTGGACCGAGTTTCCAGCAAGGCCCCGGTGCAGACTCATCGTGTCGACCTGGCTGACCCGGAGGCGCTGCGACCCCTCTTGAAGGGCTTCGACCTGGCCCTCGGCGCGCTGCCCAGCGTGATCGGTCTCCCAACCGTTAAGGCCAGTATCGAAGCCGGGTGCGACATCGTCGACATCAGCTTCATGGAAGAGGAAGCTCG
>JANLWV010000035.1:0-15451 GCA_031364765.1 Vicinamibacteria bacterium | reverse complement strand
GGTGCATCCTTGTCCGGACAAGGCGCTGTCCGATGGACGACAGTCGCTGAACCTCGAACTCTTCGCGGAGATGATGCGCGGTCTGGATCGCTACGTCCCGGATTCTGCACCCGTTCTCGTCGCATGAGCGTCGCGCATCTTCGGCTTGAAACCGAAGCTCCCCCGCTCGAGGCGTTTTCCCGCCTCTATGCGGGTGATCGCTACGCGTTCCTCTGCGAGTCGCTTGGGGAAGCGGGGCGCCATCGCTTCTCTTTTTTCGGCGGTCGGCCGACGCTCGTTCACCGCTCTCGTCCTTCACGGATCACGATCGAAGAGGTCGAAAGCGGAACGATTCGCTGCGACGCACGAGGCCTTCTTGAATCGATTCGTGCGCTTCTCAACGAGAGCGAGGCCGTTCCCGGAATCGCGCCCTTCTCTTCGGGCGTAGTTGGATATCTGGGCTACGACGTGGTCCGGCGGTTTGAGCGCCTCCCTTCTTCGCCTCCCGATCCGGAGGGACTGCCCGACAGCATCCTCCTGGTTCCATCGGAGATCGTGGTCGTCGATCATCAGGCCGCCACGACGGACATTGTGGTCCACGGGTCTGGAGGAGGGGCCACGCGCCTGACCGAGATACGCAGTGAGCTGGAACGGAGCAGCGCGGAGCCACACCACGACCAGCGCGATAGGGAACCGTTGGCGCTTCGGCCTCGGACCTCGCGGCCGGCGTTTCTAGCGGGCGTCGAACGCATCCTTGAGCACATTCGGGCGGGCGACATCTTCCAAGGCGTCCTG
The DNA here is from genome assembly GCA_031364765.1 of Vicinamibacteria bacterium. Lineage (GTDB taxonomy): Bacteria > Acidobacteriota > Vicinamibacteria > Fen-336 > JAGNNV01 > JAGNNV01. The sequence goes on along the minus strand of JANLWV010000035.1, from coordinate 14,677 downwards.
TCTCAGAGGTTCGAGGCTGATTTCGATGGCGACCCCCTCGACCTCTATCGAGCCCTGCGCAAAACGAACCCCGCACCTTACATGTACTTCCTGAAACTCGGTCCCGACCACGCCATCCTCGGTTCATCTCCGGAGGTCCTGGTGAGTCTCGAAGACCGTCGGGCGGTCACGCGACCACTCGCTGGAACCAGGCCCCGCGGCGCGTCGCCCGAGGAAGACACAGGCTACGGGAACGAGCTTCTCGCCGACGAAAAGGAGCGCGCCGAACACGTGATGCTCGTCGATCTGGCCCGGAACGACCTCGGCCGGGTATGCGAATACGGTTCGATCCAGGTCACGCGCCAGTTTGAGATCGAGCGTCACGCCCGGGTCATGCACATCGTTTCCGAGGTGGAGGGTTGCTTGCGGAGGGATCTCGACGCCCTGGATCTTTTCCGCGCCACCTTCCCGGCGGGCACCGTCACCGGCGCGCCCAAGATCCGGGCCATGGAAATCATCGACTCGCTCGAGCCCGTCCGCCGCGGCCTCTACGGCGGCGCTATTGGCTACATCGATCCCGCCGGCCGCATGGACCTGTGTCTCGCCATCCGGACGCTGGTGGTCCATCAGGGAAGGGTGCTCCTGCAGGCGGGAGCGGGAGTGGTCGCCGACTCCGATCCGGGGCGCGAGTACGAAGAGACCCGCCACAAGGCCGCCGCCCTCGTCCAGGCGCTCGAGTCGGCCGGAGTGCTTCGGTCCGGGGGGCTGAGCATGGAATGGCCGTCTGCGTCTGCGGCCCCGAGGCGAAACAAATGATCGCGGTGATTGACAACTACGATTCTTTCGTTTTCAATCTCGTCCAGGCTCTGGGCTCGATGGGCGAAGAGATACGCGTCTTTCGCAATGACGCCATTGATATCGAGGGTCTCAAAGCGCTTCGCCCCGGCGGCCTGGTTCTCTCGCCCGGACCCGGTCGTCCCGAAGACGCGGGCGTCACGATCTCCGCGATCCGCGAACTCTCGTCCACCGTTCCCACCCTCGGCGTGTGTCTCGGACATCAAGCCATCGCGTCCGCGTTCGGTGGACGGGTGGTCAGAGCCGATGAACTCCGTCACGGCAAGACGTCCTTGATGGAACACGATGGCTGCGATCTCTTTGCTGGACTCCCATCGCCGTTCCCGGCCGGCCGGTATCACTCCCTGGTGGCGGAACGCTCATCCCTGCCAAAAGAGTTGCGGGTCGCCGCCTGGATGGCGGATGGCGCAGTGATGGGTCTTCGTCACGCCGCGCGCCCGCTGTTCGGAGTTCAGTTTCATCCCGAGTCGGTTCTGACCCCCGAGGGTCATAAGCTGTTGGGCAACTTCGTGCGTCTGACCCGAAGCGCTACCGCCTGAAGCCTCCGACCGAAAGGGCGCACTAAGCTCAAGCCCTTCAATGTCCGGAACCGTCACAAGTCCGCGATCGAACTCGCCCCGGGTCGAGGGTCGCCTTCGCGAGTGGGGGTTTCGGCTGATGCTCGTCGCCCTTTCCCTTCTTGTAGCTCTGGGGACCTTGGAGATTGCTGCGCGCATTCTCCGGGTGCTTCAGCAAGGCGGCAAGGAGGGGCGGGAAGACGCGCGCTACAAGGAGTACGACCCGCTTCTCGGCTGGCGAAAAAAGAAGAACGCGAACACGACCTACCGGCGTCGCGAGTACACCGTCGATGTCCAGATCAACTCGCGGGGCCTGCGCGACCCCGAGCGATCGTTTGAGCCTCCGGCTGGAACTTTTCGAGTCCTCGCCCTGGGCGACTCTTTTGTGGAGGGCTACACGGTCGATCTGTTGCAAACCGTCACCCAGCGACTGGAGAGCCGCCTCAACGAAACCGGCTGTTCCGCCGAAGTCATCAATGGGGGAACCTCGGCCTACAGCACGGACCAGGAGTACTTGTTCTATCGATCGGACGGAGCGCGCTACCGCCCATCGCTCGTGCTCCTCTTCTTCTTCTGGAACGATGTCATCTATTCAGATCGGCAGGATTACTTCGGCACCCCGAAGCCCGTGTTCGAAATGGGCGGCGGCGATCTCAGGCTTCACCGCTACCCAGTGAAGGAGAAACCGGTGGAGACCCCTGAGAACCAGGAAGAGGCTCAGGACGCGAACGAGGGTTCGGCGCTGCTTGCCATGGTTCGCGAAAGGTTGTGGGTCGGAGCTCCCGGGTCCCATGACGCGCTGGCGCGGCTCGGGCTGTGGAATCCGATACCCAAAGTCAACCCTCGTCTCGAGATGCTGGTCTACGATCAGCGTGATCTGGCGCCGGTCGAGGATGCCTGGGAGAAAGTGGGGGCCATTCTGAAAGCACTTAAGAAGGAGGTTGAGGACCACGGCTCCAAACTCGCCATCGTCTATGTCCCTGGACGCATGGAGATCCAGGAGTCTTCATGGAAGGCGACGCAGCAGATGTACCGTCTCCGGGACGGCGCCTGGGATCTCACGAAGGTGCGGCGGAAGGTCGAGGGTTTGGGTGCCTCGCTCAAGATCCCGGTGGTTGACGTGGGCCCGGCCCTTCAGGCCGCAGAAGGGCCCTTCAGGCCGACGTATTTCACGTTCGACGGCCACTGGAACGCGCGAGGCCACGAGGTGGCTTCAGGCGCCTTGTTTGATTGGATGAAGAGCGCGGGAGCCCTTCCGTTGAAGTGCGGCGGGACGCTGCCCCTGGAGGCGATGTCCGGCGTCGTTCAGGACCCGCCGGCCGGTCCGTCCAAGTAAGCGAAGTTGCCTGCCGCCCCTGGCCGGCCCGAGCGCCTGTCCGGCCGCCGGTCGAGTGTAGCCTCGACTCATGAGCTCTGGCTTCCCTGGCGCTTTGGCGGCTACGCTGATCATCGGCCTCACGCTTTCTCCGATCGCCACCGGACAAGACCAGAAGAAGCCGCCCCTCACTTTCGGATCCGAGGTCACCTTGGTGGCAATTCCGGTCTTTGTCACCGACAAGGATGGCAAGACCGTCTCCGGCCTCGTCGCCCAGGACTTCGAGGTTGAAGAGGGCGGGAAACCCACCCAGGTTCAGGGGTTCCTGGCTGTTTCGGGCGACGGAGATCTCCCTTTCTCGGCGGAGACGATCCAGGGTATGGCCTTGACCTCGCGGCGACAGTTCGTACTGTTGTTTGACCTTGCCCTCTCCCGTGCCGTGAACATCGAACGCGCCAGGGTAGCCGCCCGGAAGTTCCTCGAGAACAACGTCCGACCTCGCGATCTCGTCTCGGTTGTAGCCTCAACCCAGCAGGGAATGAAGACTCTCGTTGGGCTCAGCCCCGATCGAAGTCAGGTGGCGCGTGCGATAGATGCCCTAGGGCGAGGCGATGCGTCCAGGAATCGCGATCCCTTGGGCATCGTGTTCGACACTGGCCTCGACTCGTCCATGTCCTTACCGGAGGCGGGGAGTACGCGCGGCCAGGAAGCAGCCGCAGACGAAGCCCGGGAGAAGGCATTCATGGTCATGCGCCAGCAACGTCAAGCCTATGCCCAGCAGATCACCCAGTTCCTCGGAGGATTTCAAGCGCTCGCGCGACAGCTCGACGCCATTCGCGGGCGAAAACACGTGATTCTGTTTTCCGAAGGTTTTGACAGCAGCATTATTTCGGGAGTCTCCGGGAACGAAAAGAACGTGGCCTCGGCCGCGGTCATCACCGGCGCGCTCTGGGAAGTGGATAGTGACGCCTATTTTGGTTCGGCCACAGGCCAGAACGCCCTGTCGAGTCTTTTTGCGTCAATGCGCGGCGCCGATGTGGTCGTGCATTCGGTCGACCTCGGAGGCGCGGGAGCGGACTCGATGGAGCTTGATTCCCAGGAAGGAAGGGCCTTTTCGTCTTCGACCGTCGATTCCCTGGCGACGTTTGCCGCGAACACCGGCGGCCGGTTCATGAAGGGGGTTTCCAATATCGAGAAGGCGCTTCAGGAAATCGCCAGCTCAACCAAGGAGTACTACGTCTTGGCCTTTGCGCCGACGTCCGCCGAAGTTGGGAAACTGCGCAAGATAAAGATCAAGGTCAACCGATCAGGCTTCACCGTGACCCACCGGCCCGCCTACCTGGTCCCCGATCCGAAGAAGCCGGACCTGGCACGTCAGGCGCTTCAGGCCTCGGAGATCATCGCCAAGGGCTTTTCCGGAGGGTCGATGCCTTTCTACGCCTACGCCCTTCCCTATCGGTCGCCCCAGGCGGGAATAGGCCTTCCTCTGGTGATTCAGATCCCGAGCGAGGCGCTGGTTGAGCCGCTGAAGCGCAAGCAGGTCAATCTCGAAATCTATGGCTACCTCGTCAACGACCAGGGAATGATCCGGGACTTCTTCAAGGCGGCACCCACCCTGGACCCGGTCGTCCTCGGTCCGAGGCTCAGAGCCAGCGGGTTGCAGATTCTGACCACCTTCGCGGCGACCGCGGGAAACTATGAGGTCCGGCTGCTCTTGCGCGACCCGGAATCTCAGAAATTTGGCGCCCTCCGCCTAAAGGTGGCCATCCCAGAGTTTCCAACCGCCGTCTTCGTGTCCTCGCCCATGGTCACCGACGACCCCTTCGCCCGCGTCGCCTTGCCTACCGTGACCGAACGCCGGCGCAACCGAGAAATTCCTTTCCGTATTGACGACCGGCCGTTTACGGTTGAAGTCACCCCGGTGCTCAAAAAAGGCTCGGCCCGCGAAATCTGCGTGTTCAAGTCGCCCTCCAATGGCGAAGCCAAGGAGGTGCGGGTCGTGCTGATCGGCGCCGATGGCGTCGAAAAGGCCCAGACCGCGGAGGGCGTCAGCGTGGTTCGCGACGCCGACGGCTTTGACCGGGTGGTGTTTTCTGTCTCTCCGAAAGACGTCTCGTCGGGTGAGTACTCGATGAGCGTGAGCATCGGGCCTACAACATCGCTGGGCACATCTCTCCGAATCCAGTAGTGCGCCAGGCGGTTCAGGCCAGCCCCTTCAGAGATTTCAGGTGCTCGCGCAGGGCGGGACCGAGGTCCTCACGCTTGAGGGCCAGGTCCACCGTGGCCTTGAGGAAGCCGAGCTTCTGTCCGGCGTCGTACCTCGTACCCTCAAACTCGTAGCCCAGCAAAGGGCGCCGGCCGCTCAACGCCCTGAGACCGGTCGTCAGCTGAATCTCGCCGCCCATGTCGCGGGCCGTGGCGGCGAGATCGGCAAAAATGTCCGCGGTCAGGACGTATCGGCCGATGATCGCGAGATTTGAAGGCGCACTCTCCGCCTTCGGCTTCTCCACCAGCTCCCGCAGCCGGTAGACGCGCGGATCCTTCGCGTCTTGCTCGCCCTTGATCACACCGTAGGCCGAAATTTCGGATAGGGCAACCCGAAGGAGCGCGATCACAGGATCGCCGTCTTGCTCGAAGATATCGATGAGCTGAGCTAGGGCGGGTTTTCGGGGCGCGTCGATCAGGTCGTCGGGCAGGATGACCGCGAATGGTTCGTTTCCCACAAGCTCGCGGGCGGCGAGGACGGCATGGCCGAGACCCAGAACCTCCTTCTGACGGATGTAGGAGATGGAGGCCAGATCCGAGACCTTGCGGGCTTCGGCCACCAGGTCCAGCCTTCCTCGCTCCCGCAGCGTTGCCTCAAGTTCGTAGGCGATGTCGAAGTGGTCTTCCATCGAAGACTTCGAGCGGCCGGTGACAATGATGACGTGCTCGATGCCCGAGGCCACCGCCTCCTCCACCGCGTACTGGATGATCGGCTTGTCGACTACGCACAGCATTTCCTTGGGCATCGCTTTCGTCGCGGGCAGAAACCGCGTGCCGAGGCCAGCGGCGGGAATGACAACCTTTCGAACCTTTTGGCGCATCCGGGAGAAAATAGCATCGCTCCACGAAAAAGCGTCACGGTGACGCGGACCGTGCATGAGCGGACGCCGGAAGGAATTGCACTGTGCTCGAACTGCGTTACGTGGCCGACAACAAGGAAGCCATCCTCGCCATGCTCAAGGATCGAGGCGAGGATCCGACCAGGCTTTTCGCCGGCGCCGACCCCTGGGAACTCGACAAAGGTCGTCGCGAGATCATCCAGAAGGTCGAGGCCTTGAGGCACCGACAGCGCCTGGCCGGCGAGGAGATCGCCCGCCGAGCCAAGGCACAGGAGAACGCCGCCGACCTGAAAGGCGAGATGAAAACCGTGTCGGACGAAATCAAGGCATTCGACACCGAGCTTGGCGCCGTCGAGGCCAGGCTCCACGACCTGATGCTGGTTTTGCCGAACCTTCCTGATGCCAGTGTGCCGCGAGGCGATGCTTCAGCCAACACCGTCGTTCGAAAAGTAGGCGCGCCGTCGAGTTATGACTTTGAGCCCAAACCCCATGGAGATCTCGGTGTGGCCCTCGGGATCCTGGACTTCGAGCGCGCAGCCAAGATCTCGGGCGCGCGGTTCTCGATCCTCTGGGGAATCGGAGCGAAACTCGAGCGGGCGCTGATCCAGTTCATGCTGGATCTTCATACCAAGGAGCGCGGCTATCTGGAGATCATTCCGCCCTATCTCGTCCTGCCCGAAACACTCGTGGGCACGGGCCAGCTTCCGAAGTTCGAGGGCGACCTCTTCAAGACCGGCACCGCCGACCGCGAGCTTTACCTTATTCCGACGGCCGAGGTTCCGCTCACCTGTCTGCACCGCGATGAGATCTTCGAGGCAGATGAATTGCCGAAGAAGTTGGTGGCGTTTACCCCCTGCTTCAGGTCGGAAGCGGGCTCTTACGGCAAAGACGTTCGAGGCCTCATTCGGCAGCACCAGTTCCACAAGGTGGAACTGGTCAAGCTCACCACCGAAGAGAACTCAAGGGACGAGCTCGAAGGAATGGTGAGCGATGCGGAGGAAGTGCTCAAGCGCCTCGAACTGCCCTACCAGGTGGTCTTGCTGGCCAGCGGCGACATGGGGTTTGGGTCGGCCATGACCTACGACCTCGAAGTCTGGCTGCCCGGCCAGAACGCCTATCGCGAGATTTCGTCGTGCTCGAACTGCAAGGACTTCCAGGCCAGGCGCGCGCAGATCCGGTACCGCAAGGCCCACGGAGCCAAACCCCGCTTCGTTCACAGCTTGAACGGCAGCGGCCTGGCGGTGGGACGCACCATGGTGGCGGTTCTCGAAAACTATCAGCGCAAGGACGGCTCCGTCGTCATTCCGAAGGTCCTGCGTCCTTATATGGATGGAATGGAGTCGATCGAGCCCCCCAAACCTCCTGAAACTGCTAATGTTCGATAGCGCACAGTGAACGCCACAGCCAGGCAATATCCTCATTCCAGGTCTTCGGGCATATGTCCCCTCGACTGACTCTCTAAATCGTGGAGAAACCTTCAATGAAACTCAAAACCTTGCGATACCTGAGTGCTTGGGCGCTCGCGGCCACCGCGACCACCGGCTTCGCTCAGACCGCGCCTGCGGACACCATCGAGCGATCGGATGTCAAGACCTGGATCATCACGGTCGACGGTAAAGACTATGAAGCGCGTCCTCTGACCCCGACCTTCTCCGGAAGCTCCGGCCTCTTCCACATGCCGACGGCTTACACCGTGGCGAAGGGTCGCACCGGATTCAGCCTCTTCCGCAACAACTTCGATCGCAACCCCAAGGATCTTGACGCCTCCATGATCGGCCTGAATCTGGCGTACGGCCTGTCGTCCAAGGCTGAGATCTTCGGAGCGTTCGGCCTCCAGCGCAATGACGTGGACAGGATCACCGAGCCTGGTTACGTGAACGACTTCCCGCGCGCGGGCCGTCAGGCCACATCGCCAGGCTGGCAGACCGGCGCCGGCGACGCCATCGTGGGGTTGAAGTACGCGTTCCTCAACGATTGGGCGGGGGACGGAGTGGGTCTCGCTTTGCGCCCGACCATCAAGCTGCCCACGGCGTCGTTTGACGACGGACTTGGCACCGGAAAGGTGTCGCTGGGAATCGACCTCCTGCTTTCGAAGCACCTGAATCGCAAGGCGGAGATCCACGGAATGGTGGGGTACCGGACCAACGGCGATCCGGACGGTTTCAATCTCGGCAATGCCTTCCGCTGGGGTGCGGGTATTTCGATTCCCGTGGTCCGCATGTTTCAGATCCAGGCCGAGGTCGTAGGCACGAAGTACTCCTCCGGAGACTTCAAGCAGGTGAATCCCATCGACTTTGTCATCGGCCCGGTGTTCTATTTCTCCAAGGGTTTCTTCATCCGGCCCGCGTACTCGCGAAATATGAATTTTACCGACGGCGGCAACACCTCCGGGGCTAAGAGCTTTAGCGGCATGAACATCTCCCTCGGCTTCGCCGCCGCCGCGGCCGGTCGCGCGATCTACGTGCCTCCGCCCCCTCCTCCTCCTCCGCCGCCTCCTCCTGCGCCCCGGGTGGAGAATCGCCCCCCGACGGTCTCGCTCGATGTAGACAGGACGAGTGCCATCAGCTGCGAAAACTTCCGCTTCCGTGCGAACGCCTCGGATCCGGATGGCGACACCCTGACCTACACGTGGGCCACCACCGCGGGTCGCATCGTTGGCGAGGGAGCGAACGTCACTCTCGAGCCTGGTTGCCTGCCTGCCGGCACCGAAATCACCGTGACCGTCACCGTCAATGACGGCCATGACCACTCCGCCCAGGCCTCCCGTCGCGTCACCGTCGAGGCGAAGGCCAAGCCCCAGACCGTCAGCGGCTCCGTCGGGCCGTTCGCCAAGAACAGCGCACGGCTCAACAACGTGGACAAGTCGGTCCTCGACGACATGGCCACCCGTATGCGTCAGGACCCGGCCGGCCGTCTTCTCATCGTTGGGCACGCGGAAAAGGGCGAGCGCAACCCCGATGTCCTGTCCCGCCGTCGCGCCGAAGCGGCGAAGGCCTACATCGTCAAGGAGCGCGGCATCGACGCCTCTCGTATCACCACGCGCGGCGCCGGTGTCGGCGGTGGTCGTCGTGCCGAAATCACGTTCGTGCCTGACGGCGCCGACATGCCCAGCATGTAACTCCGAGCCCCGACCCCTCAAAAGGGTGCGGCCCGGAAGCCAGAAAGGGCGCGGATTTCGACTTCATCGTCGATCTCCGCGCCTCTCGTTTTTTTCACTGCCCGCGCGCTCGACCTGTTCAAGCAGGCTAGGGTCTCGCATTCAAGGTTCTTGATGACGAGGATGAAAATTCGCCGAGGCGTCGCCGTCTTCGGCCTCATTGTTTTTCTAGGTCATGCGGAGCCCGCCACGGCCGCCATGCGCTTCAAGCCGATGGGCCCCCCGGGGGGAGATGTGAGCTCGCTGGCGAAGGATCCGGGCGATCCCCGGCGCGTCTACGCCGGGACCGCGGATGGGATCCTCTACGGGTCCTTGAACGCGGGCGCGTCATGGACTCGGCTCGAGCCGGGATTCCCTCTTCGAGGCGCCAGCCTCGACGACCTGTTCGTCACCGAAGAGGGCGAGATCTTCGCTTCCTTCTGGAACGTCGATGCCACAGGCGGAGGCGTCGCCCGAAGCTCGAACCGCGGCGTCTCGTTCCGGATGATCGGCGCCGGGCTTGAAGGGGAAGCGATACGCGGCCTGGCGCGGGCTCCTTCCAACCCGCAGGCTTTCGTTGCGGTGACCCGAACCGGCGTCTTCCGGTCCTCGGACGAAGGCGAGTCCTTCTCGCGGATCTCTCCGCGAGGGCACGCCCACTTGAAGAACGTCGGCTCGGTCGCGATCGACCCGAGGAACGAGAACAGCATTCTGGTGGGCACCGCCCATCTCGCCTGGCGGACCGACACCGGGGGGAGGAACTGGCGGCCGATTCAGCAGGGGATGATCAACGATTCAGACGTGATGACTTTGACTCTCGACCGGCGCCAGCCGACGACGGTCTTTGCCACGGCCTGCACGGGCATCTGGCGATCGCGAAACTCCGGCGCCTCGTGGGCGAAGGTTTTGGGCATTCCATCGGTGAGCCGGAGGACGCGGGCCTTCACCCAGGACATCAATCGGCCCGATACGTTCTATGCGGGCACGACCGATGGCGTCTACGTGAGCGACGACGATACGAGGACCTTCGTTCGCACCACGACTCCCGGTCTCGTGGTCAATGCGCTCATTTCGCTCGGAGGGGGCCGCGTTCTCGCGGGCGTCGAGGGCGAAGGTTTGCTGATCTCCACCGACTTTGGTCGTTCCTGGCTGCCGTCAAATGACGGATTCCGGGAAAGGCTGGTCCGGCAGATCGTGCCGGATGAGTCGCGAAATCGTCTTCTGGCCCTGACCGGCGCCGACGGCCCGAAAAACAGCGCCTTGTTCGAACTGGACCGAAGCCAGGAACTGTGGCGGAGGATCGAGCTCCCCGCGGGCCGGGAGATCCGGACCATCGGGCTCTACGAGAGCGGCGAAATGGTTTTGGGCACCGACGACGGCGTGTTTCAGGGGACCGCGTCAGGGCCGCCCTGGCACCGCCTGTCCCTCACCACCCCAAAAGGCGCCGATCCGCATCCCCACGTCGACGATCTCCGAATCCGTGGCTCGCAGGTTCTGGCGGCCACCGACCACGGTCTCTTCGCGAGCCAGGACCGAGGGGCGAGCTGGACGCTTCTGCGTCTTGGCGACAGCCGTTCGGTGGTGACGCTCGCCATCGCCAACAGCGGGCGGGTGGTGGCCGCGACACCGCTCGGCGTCTACGCCGCCGGCGACGACCTGGAGTTTCAGAAGGTCGCGTCCGTCGGAATCCGGGGCCTGAAGAAGCTTTTTTTCGCACCCGGGAGCCACACGAAGATTTTTGCCGCCAGTTCCTACGGCCTGTTCGAGAGTTGGGACGCGGGACGCTCCTGGTTCGCTGCCGATGCGCCTCTGGGCCAGGTCACCGGTCTGGCCCAGCACGAGGACGGGAAGGTCATCTTCGCGGCGGATGCCGAGATGAAGACCATCTTTGTTTCGCCGGACGGCGGCCAAGGGTTCCGGCCGATCGAATCTGAAGGCCTTCCCTCGCAGCGCACGTTCGCGCTGGCGATTGTGTCTCCGAAGCAGGAGGGCGGCGACGCCGTTCTCATCGTGGCCGCATCGGGCGGTGGTCTCCTAGAAGCTTTGATCGGCGAATCGGCGCCGATGGGAAAGGAAAAGCAGTAGCCTCTGAACCAGCCTCCATGAAGCCCCTCATCCTTGGTCTGGTTCTCACCGCGGCTTCGGCCTTGAGTGCGGAAGCGCAAACTCCGCAACGCGGGGCGGTGGCGACGCCTCAGCCCATAGCCTCCGCCGATCTCGCCGGGTACATCGCCAGTCTCGAAGAACCGGGCCGCGCCGAATGGCAAAAACCAGACGAGGTGATTCGCGCCCTGAAACTGAACCCGGGCGAAACCCTCTGCGACGTGGGCTCGGGGCCGGGCTACTTTGCTCTCCGCGCGGCCCGCCTTCTTGAAACGTCGGGATGGGTCTATGCCGAGGATGTCGAGGCCTCGATGATCGACGCGCTTCGGGATCGGGTGAGCCAGGCGCGCCTTTCAAACGTGACGCCGATTCTCGGATTGCCGGATGACCCCCTCCTTCCAAAGACATCCTGCGACGTCGTTCTCATCGTGAACACGTACCACCATTTCCCAAACGGCCCCGCGTTCCTGAGAAGGCTGGCCAAGTCGCTGAAAACCGGCGGCCGTCTCGTGAATATCGACTTTCATAAACGCGAGACGCCCCAGGGGCCGATCCTGGCGCGGCGGGTGGCCAGGGAAGCGTTTTTGACGGACGCGCAGCGAGCGTCGTACCGGCTGGTGGCGGAGGAGAGGTTTCTGCCGTACCAGTATTTTCTGGTCCTCAAGCCCGCGCGCTGAGAGGGCTGATTGGTCAGGCCGTCAGCTCGGACTTTGTCGGGCTCATCCAGTTGTTGGACGGCGTCTCCCGCCCTCGCGCATTGAGCAAGTTACACCCTCTCGGGCTCGTCAGCCTGGGTGAGGGACACGCCGAGTGACACCGAGAAGCCAAGCAGAAGTGGTGCGGTCGCCGCGCCGGGGAAGTACTCACCACGACTCGCTGCGAGGACGAGATGACCGGCGCCGTTCACAGCTTCAAGGACCGTCCAGAACCACGCCCAGCTCCTCCCGGATGGATGACTCTTGCGCACCCGCGCCAGATAGCACCAGAGGCCGAACAGGACGAGGGCGACGTTGACGGTGGCAAAGCCAAACGCCAGGTTGCTGCTCACCATGCGGCTGATGAAGCGCGCCGGAGCCAGGACCTCGTAGAGGCCGAAGCAGTACTCTTCGATCGAGTGCGCCGCCTGCGAGAGGATGAGACCCAGGAAGAGATACTGGCTCCGCGCCTCGTCCGCTGCATCCGCTTGGTCGACGGCGCCGCCTACGATGTCCGTGCGTCTCATGACCGTTCGAATACCCACAGATTGTCCTGGTCTCGGCCACCACCGCGGAACTGCTCCGCCGCCCGAAGACCGCGGCCGCCATTCTGCAGTGCATAACGAAAGGAGATCGTCAGCTCACCGCTTGTAGCCTGGATTCGCCAGGTGGCCACCAATGCGTCCACGTCCCAGTGCAGACTGGACACGATTCGTTGGCCTCGGTCATCCGTCGCGGCGACTTCCCGACCATCAGACAGAAGCTCGAACTTCGATTCGACCGACTTGTCCTCAAACACGATCGTGAGATGACTCGCGAACCTCGGTTCGTGGTGCTCGATCCGCAACTCACCACCGCGCACGGCGGGAGCAACAACGGGGCTCAGCATCGAGGCCTGCCGGTTCAACTTCCATTCGCCCGAAAAATCGGGCTTCTGCGCGATCACGATCTTTGCGCCCTCCGCATCTCGCGACCGCAATCTTCGCACACGAACAAGGGCTCCAGCGTCCGTCGAACACCCTGCGCTACGCTGCAAGGGCCGCGGACGCGAGCGCCGACGCGGACCTTGTCAGCTTCAGCGCATTGTTAGACGTCAGGTCCGGCAGCTCGTGACATGCCGACCTCACTCCTTGTTGGGCTGCACGTGCCTACTTCGTTTCGCTTCTTCCGCAATCGCCTTGGCCCGGGGAGTCGCGAACGGGAATGAGTCCAGAACGTCGTACTCCCAAACGTTGGTGGGGAAGATCACTACGAGTTCGGCGAGTTGATCTCCCAGGTTCTGGAACGAGTGAGGGACCATGGGGGGGATGTTGACGATATACGGCCCCTCCATAGTGAAGATCTCTTCGCCGAGCGCGTAAAGAATCTGGCACTCGAGAAGCACGTGGGCTTCCTCACCCGCGTGGGTGTGCATCGGTGGGGCGCCCCCGGGCGCCGTGTAGGTGATCCCGATCGTCAAGTTGCGGTAGCCGTGTCTCTGCCCCTCCATCACATGGACATACTCGCCGGGCCCTGGGTTGATCACTACCAGGTCCTTCTTCGCGAGAGCGAAGTCCTTGACGGACTTCATGGCCGGCTGCGGGAAGAGCCCCGGCACGCTTCGGGTCTCCAGCACCTTGTGAGGATGGTGTTGAGCGTGCAACACCCTTCTGGCGGCATCAACGTCACGGATCCGCTCCCCGTGCTCGACCCTTTGCCCCGGCTGTGCGTCGGACGGCGCATAGGTCACGGCCGGCTCAGGCGGGAGAGTGGGTTGCGTCTTGGCATCGGTGGGCGGCGGCGTTGCGGCGGGCGAGCACGCGGCGAGCGTGACCGCAACACCGAGAAGGCTCATGAGAGTTCCTAGACTTCTGCTCATCGGCTGATTCTCCTCTCTTGGTCTTAGACCCTCGTCCTGACCTCTAACACGAGATGTACTGGTCAGTTGATCTCGATACTGGCGGCGCGCACGCTGCGTTGTCGTGGACACGGTTTTTCAAGGTCTTTGGAACCAGGACCCTACGGTTCGTGGTCGCTCCTGTCAAACGGATCCGATGCGAGCACGCCCGTTCAACTGGGTATCGAAGGGCGGGGAGGAGTCGACTCGATCGAGGCGTCATCGGCGGATTAAGGCGGTGAGAACGGCCATCAGGCGGACCAGGATGGTTCGTGCCTGTCGGCTTTCGACGGGAGCGGTTTCGAGATCGAGCAGGTCGAGAACGGCGAGGCACTCGAAGGCACTGCCTCGTGCGATGGCGTAGTGGCGGGCTTGGTCGCGGCCGGACCGGCCTGCGCCCTCCGCGACATTGAGACAACTCGAAATGGAGGCGCGATCGAGCTGATCGGACAGTTCGACGCGACGGAGTGGGAGCCAGCGGACGACGTGCGCGCGGAAGGCAAGTGCGAGGCGGTACGCGTCAAAACGGTGTAGCGAAGCGGCTGGCGCAACGGATGCAACGGTAGTGGCGACGGGATTCATGATGGAGACCTTTCCGAGGGCTCAAAGCGTGGCCCTCACCGAGCAGGGCCACGCTCGGAAGGCACACTCCTCCTTGACCCCGCCGCCGCTACCGCTGCATCCGTTGTGACAGACGCGTGGGGCCTTGGAGCCCGAGAGGCCATCCCCGGGGCCGTGCGCGTGCGCGTTTGACGTGTCTCGATGGCTTCGTTCACGTTTGGCGGTTTTCGTCGGGTCGTTCGCGATCAGGTTTGGGAGCGGTTCGTCGGGTCGTTCGCGTTGAGACTTCTCGCCGCATCGATGAGGTCAACGTGAACGACACAGCGTTTTTGAACACGTGAACGTGGACGACCCGAAGGTCTGACGCCGGCGCAAACGGACCGAAGTCTTGGTGTCTAACGCGAACGTCGACGGACCGAAGTTCTGGCGCCAACGCGAACGGACCGACGTTCCGCCCAAACGCGGACGGGCACCCGCACGGCCACGCGCACGGCCA
>JANLWV010000027.1:0-3142 GCA_031364765.1 Vicinamibacteria bacterium | reverse complement strand
GGAAGGCCAAGGAGGACGAGCCCGAGTGGGCGCAATGGGACGCGCCTTTCGGCCGCGGACGTCCCGGTTGGCACCTCGAGTGCTCGGCCATGAGCATGAAGTACCTCGGCGAGACCTTCGACATCCACTGCGGAGGCATCGACCTCATCTTCCCGCACCACGAGAACGAGATCGCCCAGAGCGAATGCGGCACGGGCAAGCTCTTTGCCCGGCATTGGATGCATGTCGATCACCTTCTCGTCGAGAACGAAACGATGTCGAAGAGCAAGGGGAACGTCTACAACATCCCCGACCTGCTGGCCCGGGGCTTCCGGTCCGACCAGATCCGGTACATGCTGGCGCAGTCGCATTACCGGAAGGCATTCAACTTCACGTGGGACGGCCTGGCGCAGGTGGAAACGGCGCTCGGCCGGATCCACACGTTCTGGAACCGCATGCTCGAAGAGAGCTCAGGCTCGACGGCGCCCGGGCCTGAGGCTGTCGTGGCCGCGGCGGCCTCCGCCCTGGCCGCGTTTGAAGCGGCGCTCGCCAACGATCTCAATGCCCCCGAGGCTCTGGCCGCCGTCCATGGCCTGGTGAGTGAGGGCAACACGCTCGCCGATCGAGGGGTGGTGAATGTTGCGGGTGCAGGGGCCCTGCTCGCCACGCTGAAGCGAATGGATCAGGTCTTCGCCTGTTTCGAGCCTCCCACCGGCGACCGTCTCACGACCGAGGAGCAGGGCCTTTTCGACGCCCGTCAGGATGCCCGCAAGCGTCGTGACTTCGCCGCCGCCGACATCGCCCGGAAGGCTCTTCTGGAGGGGGGCGTGGTTCTCGAAGACACCGCCAAGGGCACCAGGTGGAAGCGGGTTCGCGCGTGAGGCGCGGGCCCGGCGTTCTCGCTCACGCCCGGGGCACGGAGGGTGAGGATGCGGCCCTCAAGTATCTGCGCGGCCTTGGCTACGCGATCCTGGACCGAAACTTCAAGACCCGATTGGGTGAACTCGACATCGTGGCCCGCGATCAGAAGACGACGGTTTTTGTGGAGGTCAAGCGGCGGGAAACCATCGGTCACGGGACCGCGGCCGATTTCGTGCGCCCCTCGAAGATGCGAAGGGTCGTCGGCGCCGCCCGGGTCTATGCGGCGAAGCACGGTCTGAGTGAAGGCCTGATCCGCTTCGACGTCATAGCGATCGATGTGAGCGATGGACGCGAACAACTCCACCACCACAAGGGGGCGTTCGACGCAAGGTAGGTGCCTCGCGCCGTTTTCGGACTCGGGTTGTAGAAGAAGAAGGGGGCCTTGAGGGCCCTTTCGGAGGGGACAGGGACCGATTTGGAGCGGGAGACGGGATTCGAACCCGCGACGTCCACCTTGGCAAGGTGGCACTCTACCACTGAGCTACTCCCGCGCTTTTTGCGGCGCCAGCGGGCTCAATTTAGCTTCTGGAGGGCCGCCCCGTCAACGCCGCCGCCGCGGCATCCAGCGATCCACAACACCCATCAACCTATTGAATAATGGGCTGTTATTACGTGCATAACCGTCCGCCATTTATTTCTTCCCGTACGACAAAGAGCCTGCCTCAGATATAGTCCCGCTCGTCTCGTTTTTCGACGCGTAAAGACTCCCGGGCGGCGTAGCCAAGTGGTTAAGGCGGAGGTCTGCAAAACCTCTACTCACCGGTTCGACTCCGGTCGCCGCCTCCATTCTTTAGCTGGGGGGCGTTGCACGGACCCGCCCCCCAGACCCCCAACGCTACGGCCGGAGTGAATCCGGCCTCTGCTTGGTACGTGGCGAGGGCCGCGAACTCAACGGACCTCCTGCTCAGCCCCCAGGCCCCCGGGCGCTCCGGCGAGAGTGACAAACGAGCGCGAGCGACATTGCGCTGGCGCGGTCAGCGAAGCTGGCCGCCTGGGTGGCGTCAGCGCGGTGCCGCGACTCAAACCGCCACATTCGTCCGGTGTGGAGGACAGCGGAGCGTCCCAAAAGCCCTCCAGATCGTGGCATCCTTCCTGCTGTAGCTTCAGGAAGCTTCAGGGATTTCTCCCGAGGCCAAGGAGGATGGAAGTGAAGAAGAGACAAGCGGTTCTGGGCGCTTTGATGTTGGGTGGCCTCATGGGGTTGCTGCCGGGAGAGGCCAGGGCCTCGGGGCTCGAGCTGCGCATTGGCGGGATGTTGCCGCGCGGAAAATCCATTCTCTTTGACGACAGTGTGGCGCTGTACCAGGTCGAGAAAGATGACTTCAGGGGCGCCTTCGGGGGAATCGAGTTCACCAAGAACCTTTCCGCCAACCTCGAACTCGGTCTCTCGATCGACGGCTATGGACAGGAGATCCCGACGTTCTACCGGGACTTCACCCGTCCATCGGGGCGCGAGATCGAACAGACTCTCAGGCTCGTGATCGTGCCCGCCTCAGCCATCGTGCGCCTGCTTCCGAGCGGCCGCTATCGCAAGCTCACGCCCTATGTCGGCGCCGGCGTGTCCGCGATCTTCTGGCAGTACGAAGAGTTCGGCGACTTCATTGACTTCGACAAGAGCGGCCAGCCGGTTGTCTCCGACTCCTTCAAGTCGACCGGCACGACGACCGGCTTCGTCCTGAATGCCGGGCTACGCTACCGGATCAACGAAGACTTTCAGGTCACCGCCGACTTCAGGAACTTCTCCGGGAAGCAGAAGATGGGCGGCGACTTCGCACCGAATGAGATCGACGTCTCGGGCGCCGCTCTCACCCTTGGTTTTCGCCTGACCTTCTGATCGACGAGGCAACCTCCAGATCGCGTTGCGCGCCGGCTCATCACCAGACGATGCGCTTTCCATCGCTGGTGACGTGCAGCGTGCGGTGAAGGTCTGTCCTCCACACCCGCGCCCCCACCCGCGACCATCGCTCAACCACCTCGACGCTCGGGTGCGAGAAGCGGTTTCGCGACCCGACCGAGACGAGCGCAATCCGTGGCCGGGTTTGCTGGACGAGTTGCTCCGAACTTGAGGTCGCGGCTCCGTGGTGTCCGACCTTGACGAGGTCGTACCCTCGGTTTGGGATGTCCAGCAGGCTCTCCGTGACCACGCTGGCATCGCCCAGCAGCAGCAGCGACGTGTCGCGGTAGCGCACCTCGATCACCAGAGATCGAGCGTTCTCGTCGCGGCTCGGTAAGGGCCAACTCG
>JANLWV010000009.1:0-3310 GCA_031364765.1 Vicinamibacteria bacterium | reverse complement strand
CGAGCGGCGGCATTCATGAATCGAAAGACGGCGGCAAGACCTTCGCGCCGATCGTGGACGGCATGGACGTGGTTGAGGGCTTCGATCCGGCCGAAATGACCGTCCACGATCCGCATTGCGTTCGCCTGTGCCCAAGCAACCCCGACCGTCTCTATCAACAGAACCATTGCGGCATCTACCGGCTGGATCGACCATCGACCACGTGGATTCGGATCGGGAGGAACATGCCAAAGGCAGTCGGCGACATCGGTTTCCCGATGGTGGTGCATCCGTATGATGCGAGCACGGTCTGGGTTTTCCCGATGGACGGCACGACGGTTTGGCCACGCACCTCTCCCGGCGGCAAGCCCGCGGCCTACGTCACCCGGAACTCGGGGAAGACCTGGAAGCGCCTCGACGCTGGCCTTCCCGAGAAACGCGCATGGTGGACGGTGAAGCGCCAGGCCATGGCTGCAGACAAGCGCGATGCCGTGGGCCTGTACTTTGGCACCACGAGCGGAGAGCTTTGGATGAGCCGCGACGAGGGTCAGAAGTGGTCCCCCATCGCCCGGCATCTTCCGGAGATCTACGCGGTGGAGACGGCCCTTTTGCGATGAAGGTGCTGATCCCGAGCCCTTTGCTGTCGTACACGAAAACAAACCGGGTCGAGGCGAAAGGCGACACGATGGCCGAGATGCTCGCCGATCTCGATCGCCAGTACCCGGGTTTGCGCTTCCGCGTCATCGACGAGCAGGACCACATGCGTCCGCACATGCGTTTCTTTGTGAACGGCAGGCAGGTCTTCGATCTCGGACTCGAACTGCGCCCGGACGACGCGGTCCACATCGTGCAGGCGTTGAGCGGCGGCTGAGGTTCGACCGAGGCTGCCGTCGCCGAGCCGTCGTCCCGCGGAAGCTACACTCGTCGCTTGACCGATTCCGGCTTTCGAACCCGGCTCCTCGGGGTGGGGCGCTTGGCCCTCCTTCTCCTGACCGCGGGACTCGTTGTCTTCCTCATCGGCTTCGGATTGTGGCGACCGCTCCCGGTCGAGGGCGAGATGCCCACCGACGGCTACACCCGCGTTCCCGGGATCGTTCACGTCCACACCACATTCTCCGATGGAGGAGGGACGCCTGACGAGGTGATTCAAGCGGCGCGGTCCGCCGGAGTTCGTTTCGTGGTGATCACAGATCACAACAACGCCGACGCCAAGCCCTTTGAGGGTTATCACGACGGCGTCCTGGTCATCGTCGGCTCGGAGTTGTCGACGACCGCCGGCCACATTCTGGGTCTCGGCATCGCGGAGCCGACTTATCGCTTCTCCGGCGACGCACTCGACGGCCTGAGCGACATCCGCGATCTTGGGGGCATGGCGGTCGCGGCTCATCCTTTCAACCCTCGCCCGGATTTCGCCTTCACTGGCCTCGACCTCCAAGGCGACTGGGGCATCGAACTGATCAACGGAGACAGCGAGTGGCGCAACGCGGGTCCACGGGTTCTGTCGACCGTAATCCTCTACGGAATCAACCACAAAAGGGCGCTGCTGCGGCTGTTGAATCCGCCCGACGCGGCCCTTGCCCAGTGGGACCGGCTTCTAAGCGAACGCGATGTGGTGGGACTTGCGGGGGCCGATGCGCACAGTCGCTTGCCCCTGACGAAAACCCTGGCTCTCCGTTTCCCCTCGTACGAATCGCTCTTTGAGCTGATGCGCAACTACGTTCTTTTGAAAGCACCGCTCTCTGGCCGCTTCGAAGAAGACCGCGGCCTGGTGCTTGCGGCGTTGCGAAAAGGGCGCGTCTACGTGGGCCTGGATGCGCTCGCGCCGGCCGATGCGTTTTCATTTGTGGGCGCCGCCCCGAACCACACGGTCACGATGGGCGAGACCACGCCGCTCCTTTTCGGTTTGCGGCTCAAAGTGGGCGGTCGCATGCCGAAGAATGCGACGGCCGAACTCCTGCTCGATGGCCGCGCCATTGCGAGTGGCGTCGCGGCTCTGGACGTCCCGGTCTCCGCTCCCGGAGTGTATCGGGCACAGGTTCGGGTTCCTGGCTCCCTGGTTCCGTGGGTTCTGAGCAATCCGATCTACGTTTTCGACGACGCGGCCAGAGGGCGTCGCGCCGCCAGAGCCGCGTGGCCCAGACCGCCCGACCCTCCGGCGGCCGTTCAAGTCCTGGACGACTTCAACACCGGCACGCAATTCAAGCCGGGCGCCGATGCGTCGTCCTCCCTGAGCCAGACCATCGGCGCTCGGGCCGGCGTCGATGGCCGAGGCGCCGTGCTCCTCGACTTCATGGTGGGCCGGGGGAGCGCTGAGAATCAGAATGTCTTCGTGGCGACGGTGGATTGGACCCATCGGGATCTGCGCGGCAAGTCGGGACTCGTCTTCTCGATACGGGCCGACGGCGTCTATCGCCTGAGCGTTCAAGTCCGCGATGAGAACCTAAGGTCGCGCGACGAGGGCACAGAGTGGTGGTTCGGTTCTGTGCGCACCACCACGGAATGGACGCGCGTTGCGGTTCCGTTTTCGCGACTGCGTTCCATCAACCCCATGACCGATGGCCGCCTCGATCTCGATCGCGTCCGCGCCATTGTTTTTGTCCTTGACCGGGGCGCGATCAAGCCCGGAACAAAAGGCAAGATCTGGCTGGACGATGTCGGTGTCTATTGAGGCATGAACCGGCGGACTTTCAGGACAGTTCTTGACCGCTTAGGGTTACTTCCGGTCCTTCGACGCGTGCGCGAACTCGTATCGATCGCGCAGTCCTTCAAGGCGAACCGAGCCGTCCTCAAGACCGGCGTGCCCGATGGCCTGCCGGTCCCGCCCGCGCATCTGCGCATTCTTGTCGCCGCTTCGCCTGATCTGGCGTGGTTTCTGGAGGGCGGACGGCGGGGAGGACAGAGTGTGCGCGGCATTCTGGAACGGAACGGTGTCCCGATTCAGTCAGCCGGGCCCATCCTGGACTTCGGCTGTGGTTGCGGCCGCGTCCTCCGCAGCTTCGTCGGCTCGGGTGTTTCAATCAGCGGGTCGGATCTCAACTCCAAGCTCATCGACTGGTGCCGCCTCCATCTTCCCGAGGCACGCTTCGAAAAGAATGGCCTCAGGCCGCCTCTCCCGTTTGGCGGTGGAGAGTTCGGGCTCGTGTACTCGCTTTCCGTCTTCACTCATCTGCCGGAAGCCCTTCAGCGTCCGTGGATGGACGAACTCGCCCGGGTTCTGCGTCCAGGCGGTCACCTGGTGTTTTCCACGCACGGCGCCCGCTACGTGGCCCCACTCTCCAAAGAGGAGAAAGCGCGGTTTGAATCCGGCCATCTGGTTGTCCGCCACGACGAT
>JANLWV010000525.1:0-3387 GCA_031364765.1 Vicinamibacteria bacterium | reverse complement strand
ATCGTCCCGGTCGCCGAGCGCCGTGTGCCCATCATCGCCGACGATCGCGTCGACCCCGAGTTCGGCACGGGCGCGGTCAAGATCACACCGGGTCACGACCCGATGGACTTCGACATCGGGCGAACTCACGGCTTGCCCGAGCTGACCGTCATCGGTCTCGACGGTCTCATGAACGAGGACGCAGGCGAGTTCGCTGGTCTGACCCAGGCTGAGGCCGAGGAGCGGATCGTCGCGATCCTGCGCGCGCGCGATCTTCTCGAGGCGGCCGAGCCATACCGCCACTCCGTCGGGCACTGCGATCGCTGCGGCTCCCGGATCGAGCCACTGATCACGCTGCAGTGGTGGTGCGAGATGACCGAGCTCGCCGCCCCGGCGATCCAGGCCGTCCGCGACGGGCGCGTCCGCTTCCGCCCCGAGCGCTACACGGACGTCTACCTCAAGTGGATGGAGAACATCCGACCCTGGTGCGTGTCAAGGCAGCTCTGGTGGGGACACAGGATTCCCGTCTGGTACTGCCCTGATGAGCACTTGACCGTGGCTGAGTCTGCGCCGACCGCATGCGCCGAATGCGGCTCCTCCGACCTCCGCCAGGACGAGGACGTACTCGACACGTGGTTTTCCTCGGCGCTGTGGCCCTTCGCCACCCTCGGCTGGCCGGACGACACGCCGGAGCTCCGCGCTTGGTATTCGAACGACGTGAGCTCGACCGATCGCGGGATCATCTTCCTCTGGGAGGCGCGGATGATCATGGCCGGGCTCGAGCTCATGGGCGAGATCCCGTTCCACACGGTCAACATCCACTCGACGATCAACGCGCCGGACGGGCGCCGCATGTCGAAGAGCCTCGGCACCGGGATCGACCCGCTCGAGGCGATCGATCGGTACGGAGCCGACGCGACACGCTACGGGCTCCTCAAGAACTCCTCGACGCAGGACGTCCGCTTCTCCTACGGCACGATCGAGGAGGGGCGCAAGCTCGCGAACAAGCTGTGGAACGTGTCGCGGCTGATCCTCCATAGGCAGGATTGAGAGAGCTCGGTTGACGGTCACCTGACGGACATTGAAACCGTCGTAGTCGGAGACATAGAGCTCCTTGCGGCGTTTGTCCGGGTAGTCGCGGTCGGAGACGAAGACGAGGCGGGTGCGGGTGACGCCCTGAATCGAGGCCAGACTGAGGATGTCGTCCGCAGCCTGATGGGCAAAAGCTCGGAAAGTTCCGGGCTTGGTGGGTTCGACGTTGCCCGCGTAACGCTTGCTCATGATCGCAGAGCTTCCGTCGACGCTGAACGTCCGCGCCTCCGCCGCGAAGTCCGTCCCACTCTGCATGACGTCGAGAGAGACGAGGATGTTGGCTCCAACCGATTTCCAATCCAGGTAGTTCGGGAGAATGGGATTCATGGGAGGCAGGGACCGCATCAGGGACTCCGGGATCAGCTGGAAGCCTTCAAACTCGAGGTCGGCTTTCAAAACCTCACGAACGAGGCCGCACGAGGTCCGAAGGGGCTCAGAGGTTGCCGCGCAGGGAGCGATCGCGACCCGAGTTGCGCTGAGGCGGCCGAAGTCGAACGTCGCATCGGGCACTCTTTGTGCCCCGGCCGCCGCGAGCAGCGCGCCCATAAGCGCGGCGCTAAGAGATGGGTTTGAAATTCGCATGGATAACGAGGACTTCCTTCTCGTAGGAATTGGGTAGGGGGCCAAGTTGAGTGCTGATCACCGCGCGCTCGGCCAGGCGATCGAGCGCCACGGATCCCGAAGACTCAATCACTTCCACTTCGTCGACCGACCCGTCGCGATGGATCGTGAATGAGACTTTGACAGCGCCCGAGAAGTCGGGCCGGATCTGGCGAAGCCAGGTAGACCAGATCTTGTTGTGAGCCGCCGCCAGGTAAAAGGCGAGGGGGCCGCTTATGCCGTCGCTGCCGCTGGCTACCCCAGGCGTATGAGCCGTGAAGTCAAGGCCGGTGGCCGCGCTGGCCGCTCCAGGCGCGGGTACCGGCGCGCCGTTTTTGGGGGCCGGGGCCACAACCCTCTCAGTCGCGATCTCGCGAGACTCCGGCCCTTTTGGAGCCTTGGCGCTCCGCTTCAGATCGAGGGGGGCGAGACCTTTCTTGGGTGCGATCGTCTCGGGTTTTATCAGCTTCACAGGAGCGGGGGCCCGGGTTTCCATCTTCGGCGCTTCAAGCGGAGCGGGCTCGGCCGCCGTCTCGGTGGGTTCGGCGGCGCGGGGCATCCCTCCACCCCGGGGAAGAGGCACAGCGAAGCCCTCGACCACGTTGATGATCTTCCTCGATGGGGTGAGGAGGGCCAGGATCAGGATCGCGAAGAACGTCGTGGCGTGCGCGGCGCCCGAGAGAAGGAGGCTCCTTGAGTATCCGTCATCGACGAGGGCTTGCCGGGCGACCAGGACACGCAACACCGGGTCGTTCACGAGGCCTCCTTGGGTTTGTCGTATGCAAACCCAATGCGTTCGACGCCGCAACGCTTCAAAAGGTCGACCACCTCTATGACTCTGCCGTATCTCACTCTCTCGTCAGCCCTCAGATAAACCACCCGGGCCGGCCGGCCGGCCAAAATCGCGCGGATCTGATCTTCAAGAAGAGGAAGAGCGAGAGGCTGGCGTCCGAGAAATGCGCGCCCCTCCGCATCGACGGTGACCGTCAGCCGATCCTCGGGCTGGTCGTCGAACTGATTGGCGGTGGGAAGCGTGATATCGATGCCCCGGCTCATCATCGGCGCCGTCACCATGAAGACCAACAACAAGACGAGCACCACGTCGACCAGCGGGGTGACGTTGATTTCGCCGATGCGCTTCCGCGGGCGCTTCCGCCTATAGCTCAGATAACCCGAGGCTGCCGCGCGCCCGCCGCCCTCGGCCAAAGAATTGAGGCCCGTCATCGCCCGTTTCTCCTCGGCCCTTACGTGAAGTTCCGCTCGACCATGCTGATGAACTCCATCGCGAAGTCATCCATGGCCGCCGAAAGGGCCTTCACCCGATCGGAAAAGAAGTTGAAAAAGAGGGCGGCTGGGATCGCCGCGAAGAGTCCGGCGGCGGTCGTGACCAGCGCTTCGGAGATCCCGGGCGCCACGATCGCGAGGTTGGCGGAGCCCTGACGGCCGATTTCGCCGAAGGCATTCATGATGCCCCAGACCGTCCCGAAGAGGCCGATGAACGGCGACACGCTGGCCGTGCTGGCAAGGAAACTCAGTCGCCTCTCCAGACGCGCCTCCTCGACCGAAGCCGCTCGGGCCAAAGCGCGGGAGACCGCATCGAGGCTCTTGATGGCGGGGCGCTGAGCGGGAGCGCCGGGAACGGGTCGGACCTGTTGATTGATTTCCTGATAGCCCGCCTGAAACATCCCCACCAAAGGGGAGCTGGGGAGCTGATTC
>JANLWV010000512.1:0-1715 GCA_031364765.1 Vicinamibacteria bacterium | reverse complement strand
CACCTGAAACTTCGAGGCGCCCAGGGTCAGAGCGGTCTGGACCAACTCCTCCGGAACGGCGCGGATCGCCGTCACCACGACCGGCAGCAGGTACACAAACACGCCCAGGAAGAGGAAGGCGATCTTCTGCTTCTCGTAGATGCCAAACCACAGGATGAGAAGGGGGATGAACGCGGAGATGGGCATGTAGCGCAGGGGCGCCACCACCGGCTCGAAGAGGCGGTTCACCGCCTCGAACGAGCCCATCAGGACGCCCAGGGGAAGGGCGAGAGCGGAAGCCAGCAGGAAGGCAATGCCGATGCGGCGCGAAGAGATAAGAATGGCGCTCCACAGATCGTGTTCGATGAAGAGCTGGAGAATTCCGCGAAGCACTTCGGTGGGTGAAGGCAGGAAGTCGGGGGGGGCGAAACCGCCGTAGGACAAACCGCACCACGCGCCAAAGAGGACGATGGGCGAGACCAGTCCCAGGGCGAACGACGTGCCCTGGGACAGGTTCGTCCGCAGACCGAAGGTGTCCTGAGCCATCTCAGTTCAAACCTTGACCGCAAGTCCTCGGACTACTGGGCCAGGATGACCTTGATTTCCGTGCGCCGGTTGAGCTGCCGCCCGGTTTCGGTGGCGTTGCTGGCCACCGGCTGCGAGGAACCGCGGCCGATGGTCTGGAAGCGCGGCGCCTCGATATTCGGGAAGTTCTTCAAGATGTAGTTCTTCACCGCCAGGGCGCGGCGTTCCGACAGCGTCATGTTCGCGGACGCCGAGCCGGTCGAGTCGGTGTTCCCTTCAACCCGGAGATACGTGGCGCCGAAGGACGTCATGGTGTCGCCCAGCGCGTCGAGGACGAAGTACGAACCGGGCATGATCTCGTCGGAGCCCGGCGTGAAGTGGATCTCGATCTGCTTGTTGATGATGGCGCGGTCCTGGGAAGACGGAGCTTTGGCCGCGACTTTCGCCTCTTCCACTTTCTCGCCTGGGTAGGCCGGGGCGAGGGCGGAGATGAAACGCGTGTCGGCCCAGTCCTTCGCATTGACCGCCCGGGTCACCAGGCCCTTCTTCCGCCAGATCACGAAGGCGGTGTCGAAGAGGGTCTCATAGTGGGCCCGACCGCCGGTGAGACCGTAGAACTGGGCGTTGTCGGCGAAACCGGTGAGCTTGAGGCCGGAGAGCATCCCCGACACCGTCTCGTTGTCGAGCTTCAAGGCCTTTCCCACCACCGCGTAGGAATTCGCGGGGTCCTTGCGCATCATCTCGATGCCTTCGAACCAGCCGTGCACGAAGTCGCGGACGGTCTCGGGAGCGCTGTCGATGAGGTCCTGACGAGCCACCAGCGTGTCCGCGATGATGTTGCTGGCGGCGGTGGTGGAGACGAGGACGTGCGCCTCGTTCTCGCGCGCCGTCACCGCGCCGGAAAGATCCGGCTCCCACGTCACCGCCGCGTCGACCTGCTTCGCCTTGAACATTGCGGCCGCCGCCGGCGCGTCCTGGGTGAAGATGATGCTCTTTTCCAGAGCACCTCGGTCCTCCGGCGAGAGACCGGATTGAGAAAGGAGATACAGAAGCAGGAAGTGCGAGGGAGTGAACTGCGTGCACGAGATCTTCTTCCCCTTGAGCCCCTCGATCGACTTGATCGACGAGAGGGAAACGATGCCGTCCCCGCCGCGCGACCAGTCCTGCATGATGATCGAGCGGGCCTTCTGGTTCTGCTCGGCGAGGATCGA
>JANLWV010000504.1:0-21716 GCA_031364765.1 Vicinamibacteria bacterium | reverse complement strand
TGCGACGCGATTTTCCACGCCGCCGCTTTGGTGAAACTCTGGAGTCCGCGGCTTGCGGACTTCGACGACATCAACGTGGGCGGTTTACGGAACGCCATCGCGGCGGCGCGCGCCCACAACCTCCGTCTCGTCTACACCTCGTCATTCATGGCCTTGGGCCCCACCAAGGAAACGCCCGGGGACGAGGCGCAGATGCACCCGGGCCCGCCCTATCGGAACGACTACGAACGGACCAAGGTCCTGGCCGACGCGGTGGCGAGAGACTACGCGCTCGCGGGCGGCGACATCGTCCTCCTTTATCCCGGCGTGGTCTACGGTCCCGGCGAACTTACGGACGGCAACATCATCGCCAAAATGATCGCCGACCGGATGAAGAACCGGTTGCCGGGGATCGTCGGGCCGGGCGACCGGCTCTGGAGCTACTCGTTCGTCGACGATGTCGCGCAAGGTCACGTCGTAGCACTCGAGCGAGGGAGAAAGGGCGAGCGGTATTTGCTGGCCGGCGCGAACGCGACACTCATGCAGGTGTTCGCGGCCGCCTCGAAACGAGCGGGGCGCGATCTGACGCCCCGACAACTTCCCTTTGGCCTTTCACGCGCGGTTGGACGCGCCATGTGGCTGTGGGCGGACCTCACCGGAAAGCCCCCGGACCTGACCCATCAGGCGGTGGGCATTTTTGAGAAGCACTGGGCCTACCGAAGCGACAAGGCCATCAAGGAACTGGACTACCGGGTGCGCCCCTTCGAAGAGGGAATAGGCAGAACCGTCGACTGGCTGATCGCGGAAGGTCATGTCCAGTGAGCAAGAAGGGAAAGCACAGCGCCCGCCACCGAAGCGCTTCGGCAACGTCCTCCCTCACGGTTCCAGCCGGTGAGTGGAAAAGGAAACTGGTTCACGTGGGTGTCGGCGGTTTCGCCCTTGCCTTACGTTTCCTGACTCCGCTTCAGGCCGCTCTCCTCGCCCTCGCGGCCTTCGTCTTTAACTGGCAGGTGTTGCCGCGCATCGGAGGGAAGTCGATGTGGCGCGCGGGAGAACTGGCCGAAGGCAAGGCCCGGGGCATCCTGATCTACCCGCTGTCGGTTCTCGTCCTGATCCTGATCTTTGCCGATCGACTCTGGATGGCCGCGTCGATCTGGGGCCTGCTGGCGCTGGGCGACGGCATGGCATCGATCGTGGGCCAGGCCCTCAAGGGTCCGAAACTTCCCTGGAACGCGTCGAAGGGCTGGCTGGGCACAATCGCCTTCATTCTCTTCGGAACTCTGGGGGCGTTTGGCCTGGCGGTTTGGACAAAACCCGATCTAAATCCGGCGCGCACCTTCGCAGTCATGCTGGCCCTGGCCTTCCTCACTTCGCTCGTCGAGTCCATGGACACCACACTCGATGACAACTTCACCGTTCCGGCCGCCGCAGCAGTGATCCTGCCGCTCCTGTATGGCCTCCAGGGAATGGGCGCCCAAGCGCTCGGCCTGGAGGTCCGAGTGGTTCAGGGCTTCATCGTGAATTCTCTGTTCGCTTGGCTGGCGCTGCGTTCGAAGTCCATCGATCGGCTCGGGGCCCTGTCGGCGATTCTTATCGGCACGGTCATCACCGCGGCGTTTGGCCTCCAGGGATTTGCCCTGATGGCCGGCTTCTTCCTGGTCGGATCCACGGTCACGAAGCTCGGATATGCAAAGAAGACGGCTCTCGGCATTGCCCAGGAGAAGGGCGGCGCGCGGGGCTGGCGAAACGCCTTCGCCAACGGCTTCATCCCCGCGCTGCTGGCGCTTTTCGGCTTGCTCTCGCACGAACCCACGCGCACCGCGTATCTCATCGCCTACGCGGCCGCGGTGGCCACGGCCGCCGCCGACACCTGTTCATCGGAAATCGGAAAGGCCTACGGCCAGCGGACGTTTCTGATCACGACCTTCCGCCCGGTCCCCGCGGGAACGGAAGGCGCCATCAGCGTGGAAGGGACGCTCGGCGGACTCTTCGGGGCGCTCTTCGTCGCGTCTCTCGGGGTCTTGACCGGACTCTTCGCCGCCGAGGCGGCGCTCATCGTGACTCTGGCCGGCTTCCTCGGCGCGCTTTTGGAGAGTGTGATCGGGACGGTCGCGGAAAAGAAGGGATGGCTCGACAATCACGCGCTGAACGCACTGAACACGGCCATCGGCGCGGCTCTCGCCACCTTTATCGGCGCCCTCGTCCGGTAAAGTCCGGCTCTCTCAAGATCACTTGTGAACAAACTCCGGCTCTATTCCGAACTCGCCCGGCCCTTCACCCTGCTGCCTCCCGCCCTCGGCGTGGTCTCGGGTGCGATCAGCGCCTGGGGCGCCCACCAGACCAAGACGCCGCTCACCTGGGCGTTGCTGTACCCCATTTTTCTGGGCACGGCCATGGCCGCGGTTCTAAACGCCGCGAACAACGCGCTCAACCAGATTTACGACCTCGACATCGACCGGGTCAACAAACCCTCGCGCCCTCTTCCTTCCAGACGCCTGTCGCTCACCGAGGCGTGGATGTTCACGATCATCGCCTTCATCATCGCGAATGTCCTCGCCTTCTTCGTGAGCCCGGTGGGGGGACGCGAGTGCTTCTGGATCGTTCTCTTCACCACGTTCATGTGCTGGATCTACTCCGCGCCGCCGTTGTGGACAAAAAGGCGCGGCCTCTGGGCCAATATCACCATTGCCCTACCGCGCGGGGTCCTTCTGAAAGTGGCCGGCTGGTCAACCGTGAAGACGGTCATGGACCCGGAACCCTGGTACATCGGTTCGGTGTTCGGCCTGTTTCTTCTGGGCGCCGCCTCAACCAAGGACTTCGCCGACATTGAGGGCGATCGCGCGGGCGGATGTCGGACGCTGCCGATCGAGTACGGCGTCAGGAAGGCCACCTGGATCATGGCGCCTTTTTTCGTGATTCCGTTCATCCTGATTCCGGCGGGTGTTTACGCAGGCGTCCTCACCGGGAACGCGCTCCTGCTGAATCTCCTCGGCGCCGCCCTCATCGTCTACGGCTGCTACACCGTCTATCTGCTTGTTCGCAATCCGGACGAGCTAGCCACGACCGAGAATCATCCGTCCTGGACGCACATGTACCAGATGATGATGCTGGCCCAGATTGGCTTCGCCCTCGCGTATATTTTTTAACAATGAGATAACGCGGGTGGTTCAGCCTTTCCCCTGTTCCAGCGACAGCAGCGCCTGCTTGCGCCACAGTCCTCCGCCGTAACCGCCCAGGGCGCCGCTCTTATTGACCACGCGATGGCACGGGATCACGATGGCGATGCGATTACGGCCGTTCGCGCTGCCCACCGCGCGGACGGCGCCCTTGGATCCGGTGACCTTCGCAAGATCCTCGTAGCTGCGGGTTTCGCCGTACGGGATCTGAAGCAGTCCCTTCCACACCTTCGTTTCGAAGGGCGTGCCCGGATAGTCGAGGGGAATCGAGAAGTCCTTACGCTTCATGGCGAAGTACTCGTCCAGTTCACGCCTCGTGCGCTTGATGACGTCATCGTCTTCGGGCAGGAACGCGGCCTTGAAACGTTTCTTCAGGGTTTCGATCTGCGCCTCCATCATTCTCCGGTTGGTGAATTCCAATAGAACGAGTGAGCCGTCGCGCGACCCCGCGATCATGGGACCGATGGGCGTCTCGACCCAGCCCAGATGAACCGCCCTGGCGCGCTCGGCCTTGCCCGCCGGCTCTCCAAAAACTTTCGAGAAGGCGTCCCGGAAGCCGGACAGCGACTCGAACCCGGCATCGGCCGCGGTGTTGTCGAGGTCGAAGCCCAGCCGTAGCTGAGACAAAGCGCCCGACAGACGGCGGGCTCGCGAATAGGCTTGAAACGTCATACCGAAGTGCTCTTGAAAATATCGGCGCGCGCGGGCGGGGTCGATGCCGTCCTGCGCCAGTTCGAAGTCCCTGAGCCGGGCGCCCTCGCGCGACTCGACTCGGGAAAGAAGGTCCTTCACCCAAGCCGGGTGGGACCCGATCGAGAGCAGCGGCTTGCAGCGAAGGCACGCGCGGTAGCCGGCGAAAAGGGCGTCCTTGACCGCGGGAAAGAACTGCATGTTCTCGCGCCGGGGCGTTTTCGCGCGACATGAAGGCCGGCAGAAAATCCCGGTGGTGCGGACTCCGGTGTAGAAGAGTCCATCGAAGGAAGGGTCCTTGCGCAGGACGGCGGAATACATCGCCCTCGGCGGAGGGAGCGTCCCGTATTGGGGAGCGGGTTCGGTGTTCATGGTTGTAGTCATCAGCATGCCACGAAGAGTAGATCGCCCGATCGAAGGCGTTCCACCGAAAAATGGACGAGGAATTCCGCTGGAACGCCGGCTCATGATGCGTTCACGGACGGACGGTTCCTGATCGCCTGCCCGAGGGCCACAAGAAAGACAGCCAGGCCACTGTACTGGACCGGTCCGGAGGCCGCCATAAAAAGGAGTCCTGAAAGTCCGAACAGCACGCGCAGGGGTGGAGCCAGCGGACGGAACAGGAAGCCAGAGGCGGCGGCGGCCGCGGCGACCACCAGGGCGAGGGCGAAGAAACTGGAGCTCAGGACCGAGGTCCAGGGCGCCTGGAGCAGGATCCCCAGGCCGTCCGGACGCATCGTGAAAGCGAGCGGCACTAGAAACGCCGGGAGCGTGTACCGCAACGTCAAAAGGACCGTCCGGTAGGCGTCGCCGTGGCAGAGGGTCGCGGCGGCCATGGGCGAGAGTGCCGTGGGAGGCGAGACCTCCGACAAGACCGCGTAGTAGAAGATGAACATGTGGGCGGCGAGTTCGTTCACACCGACTTGAATGAGGGCGGGGGCGATGGTGACCGCCGAAAGAATGTAGGACGCCGTCACCGGAACCGACAAACCCAGGACGGACACGGACACGGCGGACAGAAGAATCACTCCGGTCGCATTGGAACCCGCGAGCGACACAATCAATCCCGCCAACTTGAGACCGAGGCCGGTCAAGGTCAGGCCGGCGACCAGAATTCCAGCACATGCCGTGGTCGCAATCACGGGAACCAGCGAGGCTGAGGCATTGATGAGGGCACGGCACAGACGCCTTGGAGTCAGGGCTTGAGCGCGATTCGCGAAGCTCAGGACGACGGCGGCACAGGCCGCGAGAAAGGCCGCGCGGGTGGCGGAGTATCCGATCAGAAGGAAGGCGATGATCAGTAAAGGCGAGATCAGATGATGCCCGCCCTCGCACAGGATCGCGGCTACGCCCTTCGCGGCCATCGCGGTTGCGGCGGGAGGCGAGGCGGCGGCCTCCTTCGGAACATCCGCCTCAATCATCAGCAGGATTCCGAAGTAATAGAGCAGGGTGGGGATTGTCGCCATCAGCAGGACCTGACCGTATGAGATCTTCAGAAACTCCGCGATCAGGAAAGCGGCGGCGCCGAGGGTCGGCGGTGAGAGGATGGCGCCAATCCCCGCTGCGGCCAGAAGGGCGCCCGCGTTTTCTCGCGCGAAACCCGCCCGCCTCAGAAGGGGCGCGGCCGCGCCGCCCAGAGTGAGTGTGGTAGCGACACCGCTTCCCGAAACCGAGCCGAGCAGAAAACCAGCAAGGGTCACCGCCCGAGAGGCGCCGCGAGCGGTGTTGCCTCCCGAGAAAGAGGCGAAGGAAAGATCGAGAAAGAACTGGGCTGCGCCGGAGGCTTCAAGAAGCGCTCCATAGATCGCGAAAAGGCCGATGGTCGTCGCGGCCACGTCGAGGGGAACGCCGAACACGCCTTCAAATCCCATGACCATCGAGCCCACCAGCCGCGGAACGTCGTACCCCCGATGCGCAATCATCGAGAGGCCAAACTGATCGAGTTCGGAACCCCACAGCACGTAAGCGATGGTCGCCATAGAAAGGATCGGGAGGGCGGCGCCGGTTGAAATCCAGGCGGCCGTCACCACGAGCGCCAGCAGACTCAGGCCGAGGCCGAGATCCGTGGTGATTGGCTCGGAGGCGCGAGCGAGGAAGCCTCGGCCGCTCGCCGCGATGGCGACGGTGATGCCGAGGGCGGTGAGAGCCAAACTGTGCGGTAGCGCGCCACCGAACTTGCCTTTCACTCTGAGGGTGAGAAAGGCCAGCGCCAGCCCGAGTCCCAGAACAATCGCCCTGAAGCGCAGGGTTTCGACCACCGTGACTTCGGCCAGCAAAACGAGAAGCGAAAGGGCGATCGCGACAACAATCGCCGCGGGCGGCGCTGTCTGCACCCGGCGCAGCATCGCCCCTTCGGCATCGACATGCGGAACTGCGGGCTTTGGGTCGGTCACGGGTGAGGGCCGAGAGTACACCGACCCCGCAACGTCGAATTACGGCTTCGCGGGCGGGGCCGAAGGCTCGACGCCTTGTTCGCGGTAGTACTTCAAGGCGCCCGCGCTGAACGCCACCGGCGAACCCGTGACCGCGCTCTGAAGGCTCAGATTCCTTGCCTCGGCGTGGGCGGCGGCGAGGGCGGCCTTCCTGTCGAACATTGTCTTCACAATGAGATAGGCCCGCTGCTCGTCGAAGTTCGCCGAAACGACCAGAACGTTCGACACGCCGAAGGTATGAACCTCGGTCTCGACCGACGCGTAGGTCGCGCCCGGAATCGTGACGGGCCGGTAGAGCGCTTCGCCATATTGCGCCTGGAGTTTAAGAAGCACGTTCGCGGTTTCGAGAATGGAGATGGGCGTCGAGATGGCGAGGTCGAGAACCGCCGCTGTCGGCAGTCCCCCGCTCCAGAAAAAAGCGTCGATTTTGCCGTCCTTGAGCGCGTCGGCCGAGGCTTGGGCCGACAGGTTCTCGCGGATGACCTTCGACGGGTCCAGGCCGGCCGCGGTGAGAGTGCGGTCGGCTATGGTTTCGGTGCCACTGCCCGCGGAGCCCATCGACACCACGCGGTCCTTGAGATCAGTAAGCTTGGTGATGCCGCTGCCTCTCTTCGTGACCACGTGAGTGACGTTCGTATAGAGAACGGCGAGGGCCCGCAGCTCAATGGGTCTGCCTTCAAAAGCGCCCTGGCCCTCACTCGCATCCTTCAGGGTATCCGCGAGGGTGAAGGCGAGGTCGGCCTTCGAATCACGAAGGAACTTGAGGTTGTCGATGGACGCGGACGTGACCTCCGCCGTCGCCTCAACGCCAGGGACCGATTCCGAGATCAGCCTCGCGAGCGCGCCGCCGTACACGTAGTAGACGCCGCCGGTTCCGCCGGTGGCGATGGAAAGGCGGGTGATCCTGGACCGGGTTGAGGTTGAGGAGGTGCAGGCCGCGAGCGCGGCGGCCACGAGCAGCGCCGCCCTGGCGAGACCGGGCATCTTCACGCGAGGAGTCGCTTCACCGCAGCCACGATGGCGTCCTTGTCGATGCCGTAAGCGCGCATCAACTCGGCCGGCGTTCCCGATCGCGGCAGCTCGCGGACGGCGAGGATCTCGATCCGTGACCGACCGGCAACTGCCGACGCCACCGCTTCACCCAGGCCGCCGCACGCGCCGTGATCCTCAACCGTGACGAAACCGCGCGTCTCCGTCGCAGCCTGCAGGAGCGTTTTCGCATCGACCGGCTTGAGCGAATAGAGGTCGATCACGCGAATGGTGATGCCCGCGGCCGCGAGTTCCGCGTGAGCGAGAAGCGCCTCGTGCAGCGTCACGCCCGCGCCGACCACCGTGACCACATCCGCAGCGGAGGAACGGACGACTTTCGAGCCACCGACCACGAAGGCCTCGTCATTGGGATACAGAATGGCCGTCTTCGGCCGCGACATCCGGATATAGACAACCCCCGGCGTCTTACCCGCGAGCTCGGTGAGCTTCTCGGCGCTCACCGCATCCGATGGATAGAAAACGGTAGCGGGAATGATGCCGCGCATCATGGCGAGGTCTTCAAGCGCCATCTGCGACTGCCCGTCCTCGCCAATCGACACCCCGGCGTGCGAGCCGACGATCACGAGGTGCGATGCTTCCGAGTGTCCGGCCATCCGAATCTGGTCGTAGGCACGGGACAGAAAGCAGGCGAAAGACGACGCGTACGGAATCCTGCCTTCGGTCGAAGCGCCGAGAGCCACCGACACCATGTTCTGCTCGGCAATGTACGCATCGGCGAACTGGTTCGGCCGAACCTTCTTCAGACGCTCCGAGAACGTGGAGTTCTTCGTATCGCCATCGATGCCCATGATCGCGCCGCACTGCGATCCGATCTGCTCAAGGGCGCTGCCGTAGGCTTCGCGCGTGGCCACCACGTCTCCCGGTTTGTACGCGGGGACGACCGCAAACGGCGTCGCCGCTGGACGTGGGTTGCCATAGCGCCGAGACGGCACGACGATCGAGCCCAGATCCACCTCGCCCACGGCGAGAAGAGCCGCCTGAAGTTCCTCGCCTTTCTTCGCGGGTTTCCCGTGCCAGCCGTCCTTGTTCTCCATGAAAGGGACACCCTTGCCCTTAAGGGTGCGGGCGAAGATGACGCTCGGCTTTTTGGCTTGGCGCACCGTGGCGAACGCGGCCTGAAGGACGGCAACGTCATGGCCGTCGCATTCGAGGGTCTCCCAGCCAAAGGCCTCGAAACGCCGCGCGTGTAGGCCGGTTTGGTGGGTCAGCATGGTGGGACCGGACTGACCGAACGCGTTGACGTCGACGATGGCGACCAGGTTGTCGAGACCTTCGTGGGCGGCAAACGCCGCGGCTTCGAAGACGGAGCCCTCGGCCACCTCGCCATCACCCATCAGAGTGAAAACGCGACCCGGATGGCCATCCTTCTTTCTCGCCCAGGCCATGCCGCAGGCCGAGCCCAGACCCTGGCCGAGCGAGCCGGTGGCCACGCGCACCCACGGATTACGCGGGGTGGGATGGCCTTCGAGCGTGCTCGTGAACTTCCGCAGGTTCTTGAGGTCTTCGTGAATCCCGCCCGCGTGCTTGAGGGCCGACCAGAGGATGGGCGCGGCGTGTCCCTTCGACATGACGAAAACGTCGACGTCATGCGCCTGGGGGTCCTTGGGATCGAAGCGCATCTCGTCGAAGAACAGAACCGACATGATCTCCGCGCACGAAAGGCACGAAGACGGATGCCCGGATCCAGCCTCGGTCGTTGCGATGAGGCTATCGCGCCGCATCTGTTGCGCGATCAGGGCGAGGGGAAGGGGGTCGGACATCAGGTCTCCTTGGGAGGACAGCGTTCTCGGGGCTCGGACGGAAGGGCGGAAACGAGAGGTTAGTCGGTCGGCCTCCGGCCGTTCAAGGTGCAGTCAAGCAGGCCCGGGCTTGCTCGACGCGAGACACCGGCGAGAATCAGGGTCGCCCGCCTGATTGAATCCAGTTTCGGGAACTCACGATCCAGATACGCATTCCCGCCTTCGAAAATCGGGCCTTGGCTGCCGCTGCGGATGCCGCTGCCCGCGCCCTCGCCGTAGTCCGCGTACCATGCGTCCACGACATCCATCCCCGAAATCACTCGGCCAAAGGGAACGAACGGTTCCTGGTCGTGAGTTTCGCGGTTGTCGCACAGGTTGATGAAGACTTGGGTGGTTCGGCCGTTCGGAACCGCGAACGCGAATGCGATGGTGCCACGTTCGTTTGGGAGCACGCGCGGATCGTCGGAAATGGGGCGGTCGCGCCAGATCCTGGCGACCCTTGGATCCCCGTTGATACCGAACTGCGCCCACTTGGGCACGACGACACGCGTGATCCGAACTTCGTTGTAGTAGCCCACGTTCACAAGGTTGTAGAAGCGATCGACGCCGTGGGGCGACCAGACGCGCTGGATCTCCAGGACAACGTCGCCCTTCGTGGTCTCGAGCCGGACCTTGAACGCCGGCGGCGCCGTCGCGTTCATGGCCGGCGAGTCCGGATTGAGGAGCGGCGAGGTCCGAGGGGGACTTTGTTTGGCGCCAAGCATGAGCGTCGCAACCAGAGCGATGAACATCCTCGACATGCGTCGAGTTTAGCTCGCGAACAGTGGCGCAGAGGTGGCTTCGGCAGGGACCGGTATGCTTCGCGCCTCATGATCCCCCGCTACTCACGACCGGAGATGTCCAAGATCTGGTCCGACGAGAATCGGTTTTCCACCTGGCTCAGGATCGAACTCGCCGCCACCGACGCACTGACCCGCCGCGGCCTGGTCCCTCAAGTAGCCCGCGACATCCTGTTCGAGAAATCGCGGTTCGACGTGGCCCGAATCGACGCCATCGAAAAGGAAGTCGGCCACGATGTGATCGCGTTCGTGAGCGCCGTGGCCGAAAACGTCGGTCCCGAGGGCCGGTTCCTCCACTACGGCCTTACCTCCTCGGACGTGGTCGACACCGCTCTCTCGATCCTGATCCGCGATGCGCTCGACCTGCTTCTTTCCGACCTTGACGCGCTCCGCGAGGCCGTGAAAGCTCGCGCGCTCGAGCACAAAAGCACGGTGATGATCGGCCGGACGCACGGCGTTCACGCCGAACCCATGACGTTCGGTCTCAAACTCGCCCTGTGGTACGACCAGTTGTCGCGAGATCGGAGGCGCCTCGTGACCGCCCGCGCAGAAGTCGCCACCGGCAAACTCTCGGGCGCGGTCGGAACGTTCTCGCACCTAGGGCCGGATGTCGAAGCCGAAGTCTGCAAAGACCTGGGCCTGACCCCCGCGCCCATCGCCTCGCAGGTCGTGCCCCGCGACCGTCACGCGCAGGTGATGACGACGCTCGCGATTCTGGCCGGGAGTCTCGAGACCTTCGCGACCGAGATCCGCGCCCTGCAAAAAACCGAGTTCCGCGAGGTCGAGGAGCCGTTCGGCGCCACCCAAAAGGGCTCGTCGGCCATGCCCCACAAGCGCAACCCGATCGGCTGCGAGCAGATTGTCGGGCTCGCCCGCATCGTGCGCGCGAACTCAATAGTGTCGCTGGAGAACATGGCGCTCTGGCATGAGCGGGACATCTCGCATTCCTCGGCTGAACGGGTAACGATTCCCGATTCGTTCCTGGCTCTCGATCACATGCTCCGCCGTTTCACCGGAATCGTGAAAGGTATGCGGGTCGACCAGGCGCGAATGCGACGTAATCTCGACGCCGGCCGCGGTCTCGTCTTCTCCGGCCAGCTTCTTCTTGAGCTCGCCGAGAAAGGGGGCCTGCGGCGCGAGGATGCCTACAGGATCGTCCAGGGCCACGCCATGAAGGCCTTCCTGGACGAGGGCGACTTCAAAGCCGCGATCTTCGACGACGCGCAGATCGTGAAGACGCTGGGCAAAGAGCGGCTCGACCGCGTCTTCGACCTCTCGCGGTATCTTCAGCATGTCGACACGCTCTTCGCTCGAGTTTTTGAGGCTTAACCCAGGACACATGATCCAGCTTCGCGTTCTCGTCTCGCTCAAGACATCGGTCTTCGACCCTCAAGGACGGACGACACTCGCGGCCCTGCACGGCCTCGGATACAAAGCGGCGACCGATCTGCGCCAGGGCAAGTCGTTCCTCCTGAGCTTTGACGGCCTTACGGAAGAGGAAGCCCGACGCCAGGCCGAAGAGATGGCCGCCAAGGTTCTCTCGAACCCCGTGATCGAGAGCTTCAAGATCGAACGGGTCGCCTGATGAAGGTGGGCGTCGTCGTTTTTCCGGGCAGCAACTGCGATCAAGACACAAAACGCGCCTTCGGCGAAGTCCTCGGACAGGACGCGAGGTTTTTGTGGCACAAGGACCCAGACCTTCATTGCGCTGACGCCATCGTCATCCCCGGCGGTTTCTCGTACGGCGACTACCTGCGCACCGGAGCGATCGCTCGTTTCTCGCCGGTCATGAACTCGGTAAAGGCGTTCGCTCAAAGGGGCGGCCCTGTCCTCGGAATCTGCAACGGCTTTCAAATCCTTCAGGAAGCGGGAATGCTGGATGGCGCCATGCTGCGCAACCGGAACGTGAAGTTTCTCTCCCAGAAGGTCCATATCCGCGTCGAGGCGACCAACACCGTGGCGACCTATGGACTCAAGGCGGGCGACGTCGTGGGCCTGCCCATCGCGCACGGCGACGGGAACCTCTACCTCGACGATGGCTCACTCGCTCGTCTCGAGGCCGAGGGCCGCGTGGTCTTCCGCTACTGCGACGTCGCGGGCCAGGTCTCAGACGAGGCGAACGTCAACGGAAGTCGGAATTCGATCGCGGGGATCTGCAACCAAAGGCGTAATGTGGTGGCGCTGATGCCTCATCCCGAACGCGCCAGCGAGGCGATTCTCGGATCCGACCAGGGTCGAAAGATCCTCGAAGCGTTCGTCTCGAGCCGCCCTGAATGATTTTCCCCCGCTTTAAGCAGGCGATTCGGTACATGGTCAAGGCCGCACGCTGCCTCGACCCAAGGAGTGCTGAGCAAGCCGCGCACCACGCTCACACCACCTACTCGGACGCGGAGCTTCTCGCTCGCGTCGAAGAGTTCAATCAGGCGGCCGAGCGCCAGTGGCAGTCGATCGCCAAAGACCCCGCGAGCCGCTCTCATGTCCTCGGCAAGCCGGTCAGCACGGTGCGGGACACCGCGGCGATCTTCACGCACATCGGATTGACCCTCGATGCCCTCGACCTCGGGCTCGGGCACACCGTGCTCGACTTCGGCGCGGGGAGCTGCTGGTTGTCCGCCATCCTCAACCGTCTCGGAGTCCGCACGATCTCCATGGACGTGAGCCCCGCGGCCCTCGCCCTCGGCGAGGAGACGTTTCGCTCCGATCCGCGGCTGAGGCTGGACCTTGGGCCGAAGTTCGTTCCCTACGACGGCCGCCGTATCCCGCTGAAGGACGGGTCGGTGGACAGGGCGGTGTGTTTCGACGCCTTCCACCACGTCCCGAATCAGGACGAGGTCTTGGGCGAGCTCTTCCGAGTATTGAAAACCGGCGGTCGGCTCGTCCTGGCCGAACCCGGAGAGGGGCACGCGAGCACGGGCCATTCGAAATTCGAGGCGGACCACTACGGGGTTCTGGAGAACGACCTCCATCTGGATGACCTCCTCGTGCGCGCCCGCCGTGCGGGCTTCGATGGAGCGCTGGCCAAGCCGTACCCTGATCCCCGGGCGATCACACTCGCTGCCGACGACTACCTCCGACTAAGCGCCGGCGACCACAGCGTCTACCCGATGCATATCCTCCAGGACCACCTGCGTGCCTCCCACACCGTTATCCTCCTCAAGGGCGTCCCGGGACACGACAGCCGCAATCCCCGCGAGCTCAAGGCCCGTATCACACCCGCCTCGGATCGTCCCATGACCGGCGCCGCGGGTAGGGTGGTGGAGTTGCCGGTACGCGTCTCGAACCTGGGCGACACGACGTGGCTGAGTGCGGCCGATCCGGTCGGAGGGTACGTCTACCTGGGGGGCCACCTGCTCGACAGCGAGGGGAAGCTCCTGCAACGCGGCTTCTTCACCTGCGAGCTGCCGCAGGACGTGGCCCCGGGTGAACACGTCGAATTCGTCGCGCGCTTCCATCTCCCCGAGCGTCTCGGTCGGTTCCGCCTGGTGCTGGATCTGGTGGACGAAAAAGTCGCCTGGTTCGAGCAGTGTGGCTCGGAGGTGACCATGATCGAGATAGTCACCGATTCCTGGCCCGACAGCCGCACCCCCAACAAGCTCCGGGCCCGGATCGACGTGATCGAAGGCCGTCCGACCGGGACGGTCGCCCCTGGCTCCACCTTGGCGTTGCGGCTGCGCA
Organism: Vicinamibacteria bacterium; assembly: GCA_031364765.1. Lineage (GTDB taxonomy): Bacteria > Acidobacteriota > Vicinamibacteria > Fen-336 > JAGNNV01 > JAGNNV01. The sequence continues at coordinate 8,136 of JANLWV010000504.1, read as the reverse complement.
TCGCGAATGAGGGAGACACGCGATGGGTGGCCGATCCCGACGTGGGCAAGGGCGTCGTGAGGCTGGGGGTGCAGTTACGAGCCGCGGACGGGTCGCTTTTGCAGCGCGACTACTTCCGAGTCTTCCTTCCGCATCCGGTGGACCCTGGCGCCTCCGTCGAAATTCTCACCGCGGTGCCTGTTCCCGAAAAACATGGCCGCGTGGTCCTGGCGCTCGACATGGTCGCCGAATTGATCTGCTGGTTCGAACACCATGGCTCGCCTCCAGTCCTTGTCGAAGTCGACGTTCGGTAAGCCAGAAACGCACGAATCTGATAGTCCGACCGCCGGGTCGGCCCGTACCATCTCCGGAATGAACAACACAGTTTGCAAGGAGATCAGGTCGATGACCCCATCAGGAACGCCCCCCGGAATTCAGCACACGCGACGCTCGGCCATGGCGGGCCTGCTCGCCCTTCCACTCGCGGCTCGGTCCGCGGAACCGCCGGATCGGTCCAACCATGAACTCCTTTCGGTTCGCGAAAGCGTATGGCGCGCCTGGTTCGGTGGCGATGGCAAGACGCTTCTAGCCATCCTGCCCGCGGATTTCGTCGGCATCAGCGCCGGTGAAGGGCCGTTCCGGAATCGCAGTGAGACCATCACGGAGTCCGAGGGTTTCGCCGCGGCCGGGAACAAACTCACTGACCTTCGTTTCAGCGACAACCGCATTCAGAAGATCGGTGACGTTTCGGTGATCTACTGCGGCTTCAGCTTCACGATCCAGGACAAAGCCGGCGCCACGTCAACGGTGAGCGGTCGCGCCACCGAGGTCTTTGTACGATCTGGAAAAAGGTGGCTTCATCCGGGCTGGCATCTCGACTCGGGCCGGTAAGGAAAGAAAGTCCTTGACAACCGATCGGCGAGTCTCATACATTGACGGTGGGAATTAGCAGACTCCCTGCCCATCCGAAGCGTTCGAATGGGATTCAAGACGCGGACGCGTCCAAGCTCTGTCGCAGACCCTTCTTTCAAGGAGTGCGCCATGGATGCGTCCACCGTTTCACCCGCCGGGCTCCAGCAGGAGCTTGATACTGAGGTTGCCCCCGTCGTCGTTGACGTGCGGCCCGCCGCTGATTTCCTGCAGGCCGAGTTCTTTTTCCTGGGAGCCCTGAGGCGACCGCCCGCGTGGATCCGTGAATGGGCGCCTTCGCTGCCGGCGGACCAATCGCTGGTGCTCTACTGTGACGACGGTGGCGACATCAGTCGAAACGCCGTGCGCGAGTTGGCTTCGACGGGGCGGCGAGCCCGCCATCTGGAGGGGGGGATCCAAGCTTGGCGGGCGGCTGGAGGGCCCGTTCTGCCCAAGCCGCCCGGCGCGCCAACGCGGTGGGTCACCCGCGAGCGGCCGAAAATCGACCGGATCGCCTGCCCGTGGCTCGTGTCGAGGTTCATCGATCGGGATGCTGAGTTTCGCTACGTGAAGGCCGGCGATGTGCGGCGTGTTGCTGACGACGAGCGCGCGGTTCCGTTCGACATCCCTGACGTCCGCTTCTCTCACGAAGGGGATTTCTGCAGCTTCGATGCTTTCCTCAAGGTGCACCGCCTGGATGAACCGGCGCTTAAAGTACTCGCAGCCGTCATTCGTGGCGCCGATACCGGGCGGCTCAACCTTGCTCCCGAAGCCGCTGGGCTCCTCGCAGCGTCCCTCGGTCTGTCGCGGCTCCGATCCGACGATCAGGAGATGCTTCGCGACGGGCTCGTCGTGTACGACGCCCTCTACCTGTGGGCGCGTGACGGCCGTCAGGAAACCCACGCTTGGACCCCGGACCTCTATCGATGATCGACACGACGGAGCTACGACCGAGCTTTCGGGAGGCCCGGAGATTCTGTGGGGCCGTGGTCGTGGCGGCGGCCTTCGTCGCCGCCTTCCTTCTTCGAACGCCATTCCCGTGGATCGTCGTTGCGGCGGCGCTCACGGGCCTGGCACTTCCTTCCTTTCGACCGGCTCTCGTACCCGACTCGACTCCAAGGTCTCCGTTGTCGCTCACGGCGGAGGCGGTTTTCTGCCTTGTTCTTCTCGCTGGCGCAGCCGCCGGTTCCCTTTACCAGTTCCTTCAGCAACGAGGTTCCGATGCATCCAGCTGAAACACTTCTTCTGACTCGTCGTGACGTTGCCAACCTGTTGACCCTTGACGACTGCATTGAGGCGGTGGCACGGGCGTTCACGCTGGCGGCACAGGGAGCGGTCCCGCGCGCCGGCGTGCTGGGCTTTCCGGCCGTCGACGGCGGGTTTCATATCAAGGCGGCCGCGCTCACGGGCGAGCGAAGCTATTTCGCCGCCAAACTGAACGGGAACTTCTTCAAGAACCGCGAGCGCTTCGCCATGCCGAACATCCAGGGCCTTGTCGTCTTGTGCGACGCCGTGAACGGCCGCCCTCTCGCGGTCCTCGATTCAATCGAGATCACCATCCTGAGGACGGGCGCCGCGACCGGCGTGGCCGCTCGATGCCTCGCGCGCCGAGACGCCCGCGTGGTGACAGTGTGCGGCTGCGGCAACCAGGGCCGGGTGTCCCTGCGCGCACTGCAGCGGGTCATGAACGTCGAACAGGCCTACGTGTGGGACATCGATCAGCGCGCGACGACCCGGATGGCGGAGGAGTTCAGTTCCGAGGTCGGATACCCGGTAAACACCGTCGATAACTTCTCCGAAGCCACGCGACTCAGCGACGTGATCGTCACCTGCACGCCGTCAAAGCGCGCTTTCCTCGGCGTCCGCGACGTCGCTCCGGGGGCGTTCGTGGCCGCCGTGGGGGCGGACAACGAGGAGAAGCAGGAAATTGAGCCCGACCTCATGGCCCGGTCTCTTGTCGTAGTCGACAGCGCAGAGCAGTGCGCGCAGATCGGCGATCTGCACCACGCGATTCGCGCCGGAGCTGTGACCTCCAGTCACATCCATGCCGAGTTGGGGCAGGTCCTGTCGGGCGCGCGGCCGGGTCGTCAGAGCGACAACGAGATCATCATCTTTGACAGCACCGGAACGGCCCTTCAGGACGTAGCCGCCGCGGCGCTGGTTTACGAGCGCGCGCTCGCGGCGGGGCGGGGTGTGCCATTCCGCTTTGCGCCCTGACCGCCCGACCAGTAGCCGCTGACTGATCTCGGGCTTTCGGTGGATCTCGGAGCGATACGGTGGACTCGCAATTGATCGCCTTCGTCGTGATCGCTGCGATCCTGACCATCACTCCTGGCGCCGACATGGCGCTGGTCCGGGACATCTCGCGCTCGCCGGCGGAACTGTCTCAGGCGTCGGAGGTCGACTGACCGCGATGCGCTAGAACGAGAACTTCACTGCCAACTGCAATACCCGCGGCAAATAGGTGTTCGCGGCGTTCTGGCGCGGCTGGCCGAATGTCGTCGTGTTGATCACCGAGTTGTAGGCGCCGTAGTTGGCGTGGTTGAACACGTTGAACGCCTCCCCAATGGCCGTCAGCTTCGTATTGCCGGGCAACTTCACGTCCTTGGTGACCCGCAGATCGACCTTGTGGAGCGGGAGGCCGGCGAGGGCGTTGCGGGGCACGACGCTGCCCGGCGTGATCACGGAGGGGCCGTCGAAGCGGCTGCTGACGTCCACTCGATCGGTGATCGTCGGGGAGATCGCAACACTCTCCGGGATGGTAATCGCCGCCGCAGTTGGCAGCAGCAGGCGATTTTGAGATGCGCCGGCGCCGTAGGGGCTGGTGCTGATGCTCGTGGCGTAGTAGTTCCCAGACCCGTAGAGGTAGGCCCCCGCAACGGAGAAGCCTTTGGGCAGGTTGTAGAGCGCGTTCAGCCGCAGGGTGTGGCGCTGGAACTCCGTCGAGCGTGCCCAGTCGGCGTCCATGTCGAAGACATTGTTGGGCTGGTATTGGAACCCGGTCGTGTTGTCGCGCTGCTGGATCGTGTAGGTGTAGGTCATGCTGGCCTGGAAGTTGTTCCGGTAACGGCGGTGCAAGGCCGCAGAGATCGCGGAGGAATCGGCCTTGCCCGAGGACTCGAGCCAGGCGATGCTGGTGTAGTTCGGGTCGGGCCGCCCGGTGGCGGCGTTGGGGTTGAGGTTGTAGCCGGTGACGGGATTGAAGAAGAGGTTCAGGTCGCGGGAACGCGCCTGGTTATAGGCCTTCGACTGCGTGTAGTCCGCCTCCACCATCATCACCTCGCCGAGCTGCTTCTGGAACCCGAGCGTCGTCTGCCAGGTGTAGGGCATCTGGTAGTCGTGGGCGATCACGCGGGGCTGTTGCGGGGGCAGAGGGAACTTGCCCGAGATGAAGTCCTGGCCGGTCTTGCCGCGGGTCGGATCCTGGATGAACCCGGGGAGCCTGTCGTTCGCGAACGAGTTCACGAGAATGCGCTGGCCGTTGAAGCTCTGCTGGCTGAACGTGGTGTTCGAGTCGGGGATCGAGTAGTAAAGCCCGCTCCCGCCCCGGATCACGAGAGACCCGTCGCCTTTGACGTTCCAGGTGAACCCGCCCCGTGGAGCAATGTTCTTGAGGTCGCGGATGTCGTTCTTGAACAGCAGGTCGCCGGAATTGATCGCGACATCATTGAACGGAACGCCGCCCCGCGGAGCGAAGGTCGTCTGCGTCGTCACGAACGGCGGTGCGGTAGCGCCCCAGTCGGCGTCCCAGCGCACGCCGTAATTGACGGTCAAGCGATTGTTGACGGCCCAGGTGTCGCCGAACCAGATTCCCCAGGTCGGCCGCGGGATGTCGATCGTCCAATCGCCGAAGTTCTGATCGTAGCGCTGGATGGAGCCCTCGAGGCCGGACAAGTCCCATTTGGTCGGGTCGTTCCAGGCGGAGGCGGGGATGCGCCGCGAGAGGTCTGCAGGCACGCTCGTGAACACAAATTCGCCGCGGGAGAGCAGTTGCCACTGGCCGGTGTCGTGCCAGCGCAGGTACTCGGCGCCCATCTTCATTTCGTGGGCGCCCTTCCGCCACGCGAGGTTGTAGCGGAGGGAGATCGTATCCTGGAAGAACTCCTGTGGGTAGTTACGCCGCTGCCCGATCGGCTGGCCCGGGAAGGCAAGGGTCGGAAAGTTCGCAAGCCCTGGGATCGCCAACCCGTTCCTCCAGTTGAAGTGGCTGTAACCAAGCTTCAGGTCCTGGAACATGTCGGAGTTGATCGCGCGCGCCCAAGTGCCGACCACGTTCAAGGCGATTCGCGAGCGGTCGGCCGCCTGCGAGGGGTGCTCCGTGCCGGAGACCTGCGTGAACGGGTTCTTCCAATCCCAGTACGAGCCGCGCAACGTCAGGTGATCCTTGGCGCTGAGCTGGTGGTCGGCGCGGCCCAGGAAGCTGTTCTGGGTCAGCTTGGTGGGGAATGCGAAGCTCTGCCCGGCAAGCGTCGGCGGCGCGGCGATGATCGTGCCCGGCTCGCGCTCGTACTCGTAGGAGAGGAAGTAGTGCATCTTGTCCTTGATGATGGGGCCGCCGATCGCGGCGCCGACCTGCTGGTTCGAATAGGGCAGAACCGTGTTGGAGATGAAGTCCTTGGCGTTGAACTTGTCGTCGCGGAAGAAGCCGTAGACGCTGCCGGTCGTCTTGTTGGTCCCGGAGCGGGAGATCGCCTGCACCTGGATGCCCTGAGAGCGGCCCATGGTGATGTCGAACATGTTAGTGACGACCTGGAACTCGGCGATCGCCTCACGGCTGAAGCGCGGCTGCCCGAAACCGGAGCCCGCCACCTGCTGCGTGATCTCCTGACCGTCCAGGTTCAATTGGAACTGCCGGTCGCGCACGCCCGGCCGGTCGGTCACCTCGTTGGCGGTGATCCCCTTGACCATCATCGCGAGCTCCATCCAATTGCGGCCCTGAAGCGGCAACTGCTCCATGGCCCGGCGATCGATGTTGCCGGCGACCGCGGACGATTTCGTGTCGACCAGCGGGGCCTCGCCGGTAACCGTCACCTCCTCGCTGGTCGCAAGCTTGAGCGTGAACGGGATCGTGCGGTTCTGGCCGACGAGCAACTCGATTTCGGGGATGACGACCGTGGTGAACCCCGTCATGGTCGCCTGGATCTTGTAGCGGCCCGCGGGCACGCCGATGATCCGGTACTCACCGCGCCCCTTCGTGGGGGCCGAGAACTGGCGCCCCGTCTCGACGGAGGTGGCGGTAACCGTGACCCCCGGCAGCACGGCGGCGGTCTCGTCAACCACCGTTCCTAACAGAGACGCCTCCTGAGCGTGGGCGCTCACTGGACCAAGCACCACGGTTGTGAAGGAGAGAATGAACAATCGCTTCAACTTGAGCATGGCAATCTCTCCTGGTCCGAAGAAAGTGGAACTATGTGGAATGAGGGTACGCTCGCGCTACCACGGATGTCAAACGAATGTCAAACGCAAAACTTGACGCGAACGCGACGAAGCGAGTACCTTCTCGAAAAGTTCTTCATTTGTCAGAGGTACAAGGGCCGGAGGTGCAAAACGCACGATCGGGCGCCACTGTGCCTCACGATTCTAGGGAGCAGACCATGATCGATTCCTGGCGTTCTTCTTCATCGCAGATGCTGGGGTTCCCGCGCCGCGTGTTCCTTGTCCCGAGTTTCTTCGTCCTCGCATTCGCCGCCGTCGCATCGATCTGCGACGCGCAGACGTTCCGCGGCGGCATCTCGGGACGAGTCGTCGACGAGAGCGGCGGGGTGCTGCCCGGCGTCACCGTGACCGCGGCCCACACCGCGACGGGCGCCACCCGCACCACGTCCACCTCGAGCACCGGCGCCTTTTCTCTTCCGGATCTGTCGCTCGGCACGTACAAGCTGGAGGCCACCCTCACCGGCTTCCAGGGTAAGCGCGTCACCGTCGAGGTGGTCGTCTCGAAGGTCTCGGCGGTTGAGTTCAAGATGGGAGTGTCTTCTCTCTCCGAGACGGTCGAAGTGTCCGGCACCGGAGCCCGACTCGATACGGTCTCGACCGCGCTCGCCAACGTGGTCGGGCCGCAGCAGGTGCAGGATTTCCCGCTCAACGGCCGGGACTTTCGACGCATGCTTCAGCTCACCCCCGGTGTGGCGCAAAACAATTCGGTGAACGGGGCGGGGACACGCGGGAACAACTATCAGATCGACGGAGCCGACAACAACGATGCGTTCCACAACACGTCGGCGGTCAACCAGGGCGGGGTGTCCGGCATCGCCGGGACGCTGCTGCCAATCGAGGCCATCGACCAGTTTTCGGTGCAGTCGGGCGGCAGCTCCGAGTCGGGCCGGAACGGCGGCTCGACGGTCAACCTCGTGATCAAGTCGGGCACCAATGCCTTCCACGGGAGCGCGTTCTACTTCAATCGCCACGAAAGGCTGTCGGCGAATTCGCCGATCGTGGCGCCCGGCAGCCCGAAGCGGCCGATCCGGAACAACCAGTTCGGCTTCTCGCTCGGAGGACCGATCGTCAAGGACAAGACTTTCTTCTTCGCGACCTTCGAGGGCCAGAAACTGACCGCCGGCAACACCCTCGTCACCACCTCGCCTTCCGACGCCTGGATCGCGTCGGCCCGACAGAGGCTGGCTCAGTTCGGGGTCGCCGAGAACCCGGTCTCTGTGAGCCTGCTCAGCCTCTGGCCCGCGAACAGCCGAACTGGCACCGCCACGGCCAACAACTTCACCAGCACCGACAACAATGTCTACGACAGCTACAACGGTGTCGCCAAGCTCGACCACGTGTTCAATTCGAAGTACTCCGTGTCGGCGCGCTATTTCGGCGGAACCGGCGATCAGACCGCGTCCGATGGCGGGTCCCCGTTTCTCTCCTATTACCAGTCCGTGCCCAGCCGCATGCACAACGTGTCGGTCGTGCCCACCGCCATCTTGTCGCCCAACCTCGTCAACCAGCTGGTGATCGGATACAACTACTTCTACCAGACCTTCGACATGAACGACGCCCCCGGCAACCCGGCCGCCCTCGGGCTCAACACCGGTCTCACCGATCCAGCACTTTTCGGCCCGCCCCGCATCGCCATCAGCGGGTTCGGTATTGTGGGCGGCAGCTCGCTCCTGCCTGCCGGCCGCATCGATGCGACCTGGCATTTCACCGACACGCTCTCTTACTCCACCGGCGCGCACCAGATCAAGGTCGGCGGCGAGTACCGGTTGGCGGTTCTGGACGTCTACTACGACTCGGGCGCTCGCGGAACAT